>DATKRK010000414.1:0-11537 GCA_035532215.1 Pirellulales bacterium
GGGCGAGGGCGCCCGTCACTCCAGATCGACGGGCGAGGGCGCCCGTCACTCCAGAACAGTAGACGTGTAGCTCTATGATTGAACTCATCGATTTCGGCAAGAGATACGGCGACTTTACGGCCGTCGAGCGGTTGAACTTGAAGATCGAAGCCGGCGAAATGTTCGGCTTCATCGGGCCCAACGGCGCCGGCAAGAGCACCACGATCCGCTTTCTGGCCACGCTGCTCAAGGCCAGCCACGGCGAAGGCATCGTCAACGGGCACAGCGTCACGCGGCGCCCGTTGGACGTCCGCCGCAGCGTGGGCTACATGCCCGACAACTTCGGCGTTTACGACGGCATGAAGGTCTGGGAGTTTCTGGATTTCTTCGCCGTCGCCTACCAGATTCCCCGCAGCAAACGCAAGCAAGTCATCGGCGACGTGCTCGAACTGCTCGACCTGACGCACAAGCGAGACGACTTCGTCAACGGCCTGTCGCGCGGCATGAAGCAGCGGCTGTGCCTGGCGAAAACGTTGGTCCACGATCCCCCGGTGCTGATCCTCGACGAGCCCTCCAGCGGCCTCGACCCGCGGGCCCGGCTGGAGGTCAAGGCGCTGCTCAAGGAATTGCGGCGGATGGGCAAGACGATCTTGATCTCCAGCCATATCCTCACGGAGCTGGCCGACTGCTGCACGTCGATCGGCATCATCGAGCGCGGGCAGCTCTTGATGCACGGGCCGATCGAGGAAGTCTATCGCCGCATCAAGCGCAACCGGATTTTGGAGATCCGCTTCCTGGAAAACATGGAAACCGGCTTGTCGATCATTCGCAGCCTGCCCGAAACGCTCGACTTGGATATCGAAAACCACAAGGTGACCGCCGAGTTGGCGGCCGACGACAAGCAGATCGCCGCCTTGCTGGAACGGCTGATCGCCTCCGGCGTCCGCATGCACTCGTTCGCCGAAAAAGACCCCTCGCTGGAAGACGTGTTCATGTTGGTCACGAAAGGGCTGGTGATATGATCGCGCGCGGAACGCGGAACGCGATTGCCCAGATTTAACCCTTGACGGTTCGAGAGCTTCTCAAATGTACTTGGTCGAAAACCCCGTCCTGCAACGCGAATTGCTGGTGAACCTGCGGATGCGGCGGGCCTTTTTCCTGCTGTTCGCGTACGTGACGCTGTTGGGCGTGGTGGTCTACATGGCCTGGCCACAGGCCAAGAAGATCGACATGACCAATCCGGAGGCGGCCAAGCGGCTGGTCAACTTGTTCTTTCTCGGCCAGTACATGATCGCCTCGCTGATGGCGCCCAGCTTCGCCGCCGGCGCCATCACCGGCGAAAAGGAACGCAAAAGCTACGAGATGCTGCTGGCCAGCCCGCTCAAGCCGGCGGCGATCGTGCTGGGCAAGCTGTTCGCGTCGCTGTCGCACGTGGCGATCTTGATCATCTCTTCGCTGCCGATCGTGATGCTCTGCCTGCCGTTGGGCGGCGTCTCGTTTTACGAGGTGCTGGCGATCTACGCGGCGCTGATCATTTCGGTCGTCACGTTCGGCATGGTCAGCCTGGCCTGCAGCAGCTACTTTCAGCGCACGGCCGCCTCGCTGGTCGTGTCTTACTTGGCGATCTTGCCGCTGACGTTGTTCGCGCTGATGTTCTGGCAGATGTTCGAGGGCGCCGGGGCCGCGTTTCGCCTGTTCGTGACGGTCACGGTCTTTCCGCTCGGCTGCGCCGCCGTCTGCACGGTGCTGTTCATCGCCACCAGCCGGCGGCTGCTGCACCCGCCCGACGTCGGCAGCGAAGGCAAGGAGGTGGTCGACGAGGTGCAGGAACTGCGGCAAGCCGTGGGCCTGGTGATCCACCGCGACCAGTTCCCCGACCGGCTGTTTGCCCCGGCCAAGCGCACCGGGCTGTTGGAAGACGGCACGAACCCGATCTACGACAAGGAAATGCGCAGCGAACTGTTCAGCCAGGGGACGCTGATGCTGCGCGTGGTGATCCAGGTGAGCATGTTTCTGGCCATTCCGCTGATGGCGGCCTGCCTCTACCTGTGGCCGTACCTGGCGCCGTGGTACATCAGCTACGTGGTGCTGTTCAACATGCTGGTCGGCCCGGTGTTTTCCGCCGGCGCCGTGACCAGCGAACGCGAACGCGAAACGCTCGACCTGCTGCTGGTCACGATCCTCTCGCCTTGGCAAATCCTGTGGGGCAAGCTCGTCTCGGGCCTGCGCGTGTCGAGCGTGCTGACGTCGTTCTTGCTCTGGCCGCTGCTGTTGGCCTGCGTGATGGTCTCCTACTTCTGGACGAACCTGCTGACGATCGGCGGCTACCTGGTGATCATCCTGCTGTGTTGTTCGACGACGGCCGGCCTGGCGCTGTTCTGTTCGGTGATCTTCCGCAAGACGTCGGTCAGCATGATGACGTCTTACCTGCTGGTGGTCGTGCTGTTTACGGCGCCGGTGGCCGTCACGCAATTCGCCCAGTTGTTTTATTCCGAGCAGCCAGCCACGGCGCTGGTCAAGCAGCTTTCTTTCACCAGCCCCTTTTCGGCGGCCTTCGCCCTGCCGCTCGACTTGCAGATGCAGGACGTCAAAGCCAGCGCCGGCGACTGGCCGCTCTGGTTTTCGTTCGTCGGCTTTTACGTGGGGCTTGATCTCGCGCTGGCGCTGGGCATGATCTGGCTGTTCCACACGCGCTGGCGAGTGTCGCACTGAGCAGGAGCCAGGCATGAGCAAGGCGAGCCGGCGGCGTTAGCCTCCGGTTTTTTGGCGTCGGCGAATTGCGAGCTGACCCGGAGGCTAACGCCTCCGGCTCGCCTTCGACACGCGCCAACGCGACGAGGCAATTTCGCCGATCAGTGTTTCTTGGGAGTGAAGATCTTCTTCAGTCCTTCCATTGCGGCGTCGCTGGTGTCGATTTCTTGGGGAGGCGGTTCGGCCGGTTTGCCCGCCTCGGCTGCGGCGCGCTCGGCTGCCAGAAAATCGTCGAGACTTGGCAACGTCGCGTCGCTGCGGGCAGGCTTCGGCGAGGCGGTCGGCGGCGCGTCGGCCAAGAACTCCAGCACGTCGACCGGGTCGGGAGCGTCGTGGATCGATCGCGCAACGTCCATCACCGAAGGCTCGCCCTTCGGCGGCTTGTCTGCCTGAGGGGAATGGGGAGTTTCGGGGGGCTTGCCGGCTCCGTACAGGGTGTCGGGTCCCGACTTGCCGTGTACGGTGTCTTTGCTGGCGCCCGCTGCGCGCTCGGCGCGGATTCGCACCACGAACTCCAGCGGTCCGATCCGCAGCCGCTGCCCGTCGTGCAGCTCGATCTGATCGAGAATTCTCTGCCCGTCGACTAACGTGCCGTTACGGCTGCCATAGTCGCGAACGAAAACTCCTTCTTGCTCGACCATGAGCGCGCAGTGGTATCGGCTGATTTGCTCGCTATGCGCGCGGAGATGGCAATCGCTTGCGCGGCCGATCAAAAAACGCCGGCCCAGGACCGCGATTTCCTGGCCCGTATTCCTGCCCGCCACGACTTGTAGCAAGACCGCCACGACTGTTCCGCCTGGTGCGAATGCCCATGGACGCTATTCTCCTCGTCATTGAACGCAAAAACTACCGATAGGTCGAGCGCAATCTGCAAAAAATGTTCGGCCTGCGTAAGCAATCGTGAGCGAACGATTCAGGAAATGAGCAGATGGAGTTAGTTATTAGCAAGCCGTTAGGAATTTGTCAGCGACGCCCCTCTCCTTAGCGGGGGGCGCCGCGAACGCGAGAGCAGAAGCGGCTCGCTTGCGAAGCATCGAGAATAAAATAACAACCACCCGCCAGAACAACAGAAACTGATCGTCCTGCAAGGCGATCATGTGCCTGTCCGGCAGTTTGCCACATATTTGCGGAACCGATTTAGCAACTTGGCGGGTGGTTGTAAAATAATATCCCAATACCCAGCGGGCCGGAAACTCAGTAGCCAGGCGCTTGGGGTCGATTTCCGTTGAAATTGGGAGGTAATTCAATCCGGGGCGCAAACGCGTGCGTGACGAGAGTTCTTAAAAGCACTGCCTGCGGTTTCGACGCGCGGCCAGCACGACTCGCTGTGCGGCCCTTACGGGTTCCTCTTCTCTGTTCTCGTGGAGAAACGACGCCGTCTGGCGGGCGGTCCGGGAGCAAGCAGTCACGTGCTCCCAAATGCCGAAAAGCCGGAACAGAGAAGAGGAACCCGTAAGCGCCGAAGATGGAATGACTTCGAAATACTCAACCGGGTCGAAACCCAATGGCCGGGCCATTGGGGACGATTTCAGTCTTCAGCCGAATTTGGGACGTTATTCAATCGTGGATGCGAACCTTGCTCGTAAGATCGCTGTCCGCAGGATATGTCTCTCGCTCAACACCAAACCGACCACCAGCGCTGCCTGCAACTTGCCGCGGAATTGCTCGGCGAGCCTGCGCGCGCCTTCGGTCTCGATTGGGATCTCCAGCGGTCCATCGAGCCGCTATTGAAGCTCGATCGGCGCTGCGGCGCGACGAGCCATCACCCGCTCGTCTGCTTCCGCGCCGAGCGGCCTGGCCATGAGTTGCAGATGGGCTTGGAACGTTTTCGCCTGGCGCTCGAAGGGCGGGAATTCCGGCTGGTGCGCGTCGAAGCGCCTTTGGGCTGCGGGGAAGGGCAGCGCTTTTGGGCCGTGGCCTCCACGGATTACCTGCGGCTATTTCGCGCCTTGATGCGCCGCTCGCGCCGCGAGTTAGCGCAACATCCGCCGATCATGCGCGAACAAGAATTGGATCGGCTGTGGTGCAACACGATCGGTTTTCTGCGGCACGGCGCCGAATTGCTCTCGCGTTATCGCGTGCCGCAGAAGCGCGGCGTGCTGTTGCTCGGCGAGCCGGGCAACGGCAAGACCATGGCCTGCCGCTGGCTGCGCCATCAGTGCATTCGCATGCGGTTCGCCTGGCGCAGCGTCACGGCCGAAGAGTTTGCGGCCGCCCGACAGGAATCGCAAGCCCACGAACTGTTCCAGCTCGACCGGCCGGGCATCGTGTTCTTCGACGACGTCGACATGGCCGTCCGCGATCGCGGCCAGTTCGATCAGACCAGCGATCATGCGACGTTTCTGGGCGGGCTCGACGGCCTCGAAGTGCATCGCGGCGTGGTCTACTTGTTCACGTCGAATGCCCGGCTTGCGTCGCTCGACCCGGCCTTCCTGCGTCCCGGACGGATCGACGTGGTGATGACCTTCGCCCGGCCCGATGCCGGTCTGCGGCGGCGTTTGATCGAAACCTGGCACGGCGAACTGCTCGCCGCGTTGGACATCGAAAGCGTTGTCGCCGAGACCGAAGGGTTGAGCTTCGCCGAGTTGGAAGAGTGCAAGAAGCTGCTCGTGCTGAACTTCGTCGAGCGCGGCGTCTGGGATTGGCCGGCCGCCTGGTCATTATTCCAACAAGGCCGCGGACCGGGCGGTTCGCGGATGGCGATCGGCTTCAATGCGAACCCGCCGAACCAAGAGCCGGCCCTAGCGCGGCGCGCGGCAGCCGCGCGGGCTGGTTCAAGTTTGGGCGAGAAGTGAAGACGCCGCGCGCCATCCCCATGCCTGCACCGGCGAAGGCATGCTGTCCGGCGCCTGCTACAACGCGATCTTCTCGCCGGGTTTGATCACGATCGGCTCGGCCGAAGTCTCGGCCTTGACTCGCGCGGCCCAAGCCGCGGCGTCTTGTGCGATCGGCGGCCAGGTGTCGTAGTGCGAAGGGACGACGCGCTTGGGGTGCAGCAGTTCGATGGCCTCGATCGAATCGTCGGGCCCCATCGTGAACAGATCGCCGATCGGCAGCACGGCCAGATCGATGCCCGCCGCGCCGATGAGCTTCATGTCGTAAAACAGCCCGGTGTCGCAGGCGAAATAGATCGTTTTGCCTTCGCTCAAGGTCAGCAGAAAACCGCACGGATTGCCGCCGTAGGCCCCGTCGGGCAGCGACGAACTGTGGAAGGCCAGGGTCAGTTTGACGCGGCCCCAAGGATGGTCGGAACCTCCGCCGAGATTGTGGGCGAGCGCGTGCTCCACGCCTTGCCCGGCGAGCCACTGGCAGATTTCGAAGTTGGAGATCACCGTCGCGCCGGTCCGCTTGGCGATCTTCGCCGCGTCGGAAACGTGATCGGCGTGGCCATGCGAGATCAGGAGATAGTCGGCCTCGACCTGGTCGCTTTTGACCGGCGCCGCGGGAGAATCGTCCAGGAATGGATCGATCAGAATCGCATGTTGGCCCGAGTGCAACAGCCAGCAGCCGTGTCCGAGCCAAGTGAGGGTGGTCGCCATTTGTGGGGCATCTCTCCTTCGCAAATCGCCTTGCAGCCGCCCCGCGAAAACGCACGAGATTCGCCTTCACCCTAACGTCTGCGCGTTGGCAAGGAAAGCGGGAAGCGCCCACCCAAGCTTCGCGATTCTCCAAAGCCCGCTTACAATGCTGCCATGGCGCGCCGATTTCAGTTTAGCTTGAGAGGATTACTAGCCGCGGCTTCGGTTGTTTGCCTACTGCTTGGCGCCCGGCATTTGCTCAAAACGTATGGTCAGTACGTTGAAGCGAGGCCGGTGCGAGTTGGCGAACCGATCAGGATTAAGGGACGGCAGATCGATTTTTTTGGTCCAACCAAACGCCACTATAACCTAGAAATCCAGCCGCTCACGGCGCCAGCGTCGTACTCCGGGGAAATTCGCAGAATTCGTTGGACACGCGCAGAACGAACATGGTGGGGCGTTTACGCTTTCGATGCAAACATACCCGATCAATTACAGCCCGGCGAGTATGCATTGAGATTATGGGGAGATACGGACGACGCGTCAGCGGCCGCACTTCTCGGCAAGCTAATCGTCGAGGCCCGCTAGCCCATGCCGCGTTCCAATTCAGCCGTCTTGGACAATGCGCGGCCAAAAAGATCGACGCAGTGGCAAATTACGAAGCCGCCGGACCGCCGGCCCGGCGCATCTTTTCGCGGGCGCGGCTGAGCGTGGGGCCGACGCTGTTTTCGGGCATGCCGACGGCCGAACTGATTTCCTGATAGCTCTTGCCTTCCAGGTGGTACATCCGCACCACGTCTGCCTCTTGGCCGTCGAGTTCTTCGAGCAGGCGTTCGACCTCTTCCCGATCTTCGACCCGCTGCTCCGCGTTCGACGAGACGCCGGCGCCGACGGTTTGCGGCGCCGTCTGGTTCAGCCGCGACGCCGATTTGCGGCCGATCAAGGCTCGCACGACCACGCGCCGCGCGATGACCGTCAAATAAGTGGCCAGACTGCTTTGGCGGCGAAAGTGCCGCAGCACGGCGTAATCGTCTTTGATGATCGCTAGAAACACCTCGGCGCAAAGGTCTTCGCGATCTTCGGGGGTCAACCGAATCGACCGGCACTGCGCAGAGTGGTTGGTGACATGGACGACCAGCCCCATGAAGCGGTCGACAAAGTCTTCCCAGGCCCTGGGCTTTTGCACCAGGCAACGGTCGAGCAAATTGCGGTCGATATCCGATAACGCCACGACGCAGCACCTTGGTGAGCGGCCAATTTGGTCGAGGCCAGTCCCTGCCTGCAACCGTCCTTAGTTGCACAATCCTGGGCTGCAGGCGCGTTGGCCTGCGTTGGAGGCGCCTTTGGGAGAAAAAAGCTGCCGCCCCAATTTCCCCCTCGCCCCCTGATTTTACGGCCGGCCAGAAACCGGGGCAAGCCTGACTTGGCGAAAACCAATTCCCGCCCCCCAACCCGCTTGACTAAAGGCGCCGCCCTTTTTACGATTCCGGGGGATCGCAAGCACTCCTCGTCCGACTGCTTCACGGGTAAGCACTTTGACTTTATTTTACTTCGCCGAGGAGTGGGAAGTCGCAGTCCCGAGATTCTCGAAAGGAGATTTCTGTCAATGACCCACGTCGTATGCGAGCCGTGCTTTGCCTGCAAATACACGGATTGCGTGGTCGTTTGCCCGGTGGAGTGCTTCTACGAAGGCGAGAAAATGCTCTACATCCACCCGGATGAGTGCATCGACTGCGAAGCCTGCGTCCCCGAATGCCCGGTAGAAGCCATCTTCCACGAAGACAACGTGCCCGAAGAGTGGAAAGACTTCACCGCGCTGAACGCCGAAATGGCCCCGCAGTGCGAAGTCATCACCGAAAAGAAAGAGCCGCTCGCCGGCGCCGAGTGAGCCGCTCGCCAGGCCGCGGCAATCGACCGCAATGGCGGCTGCGCGTTGATTTGCCAAGCTAAGCCGCGGGGAACTTCGCGAAGAGCCCTGCGGCTTTCTGCTGCGCGGGTAGAAATCGGAAAATGGCGAGCGGGGGGCGTCAGCCCCCCGGTGGCCGACTTATAATCGGAGACCTGCTTAGAGCGTCGCCAGCCATGAAGTCTCGCATCATGTACATCGAGTTCAAGGGCGCCGATACGCAAGGTCCGGCCCGCATCGGCCGCGTTACCTTCTCGAAGACCGGCAAGACGCTGTATTACAAAGACCAATCGTTCAGGAGCACCAAGGGAAAAGGCGTGTTGTCGAATTATTACAACGTCCAGACCGGAGAGAATTACTGGATTTCCGGATGTTGCAAGGACGGCTTGGACAGGCTCTACGGCACGCGCGGATCGACCGCGATCGATGACGACGTGCGCGAGGAATATTGGACGACGATCCGCGGGTTGCCTGAAAACGCCTCGAAGCGTTTTGCGTAGATTTGCCGCGATCCACCTGTCGCTTGGAAAGGCCGAAGTCGTCGAGGTCGCACTACCCGTAGGCTGACGCCTACGGCTCGCCTTCTAGACGCCTACCGCGCACCGGTCGCCCTATTTCAAGTCGACCGACCAGTAAGCGTTGTCCAAGAACGATTTCCAGCTCTCGTACTTGGGATTGCCCAGCTTCAGGCTCAACATCGGGCTGCGTTTCGGGCAGGCAGGCTCGCGAATCAGGTGCATGTGAGCTTCGTGCGGGGTGCGGCCCCCCTTCCTCACGTTGCACTTCACGCAACTGCAGACGATGTTTTCCCAGCTCGTCTCGCCGCCGCGACTGCGGGGCAGCACGTGGTCGAGGCTCAGTTCGCTGGTCGGAAATCGTTTGCCGCAATACTGGCAGCGGTTCGCGTCGCGAGCAAAGATGTTCCGCCGATTGAATCGCACGGCCTGCTTGGGCAGGCGATCGTAGAACACCAGGCGAATGACGCGAGGAACTTGGATCTCGAAGTTGACGGCCTTGATCCAGTCTTCGTGGGGCTCTTTGAACTTGGCCTTCAGCTCGCTGATTTCGCGCCACGACTCGAACGTGTAGTTAGCGTACTGGCCCTCCTCGACGTGGACCACCTCGGCCAACTCGCGAAACAGCAAGGTGAAGGCCCGGCGCACGTTGACCACGTGGACCGCCATGTAGAAGCGGTTCAAGACCAGTACGCTGGCGGAAAGCGGATCCGCCGTCCCCGCACTCGGCATACAGAATCCTCCTCGGCTCGAACTTCATGAGATCGCCCTTGGCCCCGCCCGGCGATGCAAATGGCGCCAGGCTTTCCGCCCCGTCCGTTTTGCCGTAAATCTTCGAGTGTTGGTTACTTGATTCTAACCGCTGCGCCGGCCGGCGACCAGATCCGCCGGTTGACGAAGGCGTGAAGGTTGCGTGAGCATTGCGTTGGGATCGTGCCGCGCTGCTCGACTCGCCGCACGTCGGCTTGTCAAGCAGAATTCCCGTCGCGCTGAGATTCCAGCCCGCTTTCTCGTCCGCACGCGGAATTTCTGGCCAACATGGCTTGCTTGCGTTTGCAAATTGGCATTAGGATGAAATTCGTTGGCTGAGTACTGCTTTCGAACGAGGCTTGCCGCGGCAAGCTTCAACACGCGGGAATTATCCGATGATTCATTACTCGTGCGATCTGTGTAAGCGCCCTCTCGATCCGGAAGACGACTTGCGCTATGTGGTCAAGTTGGAGGTTTACGCCGCTTTCGACCCGTTGGAAATCGACGACGATTGCGACAACCTGCAAGAGATCCATGAAATCCTGGAACGGATGGACGACTCGACCTGCGAAGAGGTCGGCGACGACGTCTATCAGCAATTGCGGTTCGATCTCTGCCCCGAGTGCCGCAAGAAGTTCCTCAAAAACCCGCTGGGGCGCAAGCACGCCGAACAGTTCGATTTCAGCAAGAACTGAGTCGCTATTCCGCCGGCGCGAAGTGGGGCAGACATTCCTGTCTGCCGACTTGCGGAATCTGGGCAGGCAGGAATGCCTGCCCTACGGAACGAGGCAGGCTACTGCTCGGAGGCTCGCTCGATGCAGCGGCGTTTCCGTCATCCTCGGCGCCGCCGCCGGGGCATTCTGCTCGCGGCGGTCGTGTTGCTTTTGCTCGTCCGCGCCTGGCAACAACGCGGGCGAGTCGAACCGCCGGAAGTTCTCTCCGAAGGCGAGCACCGCGTCGAGCGCGTGATCGACGGCGACACGCTGCTGTTGGCCGACGGCGCTCGCGTGCGGCTGATCGGCGTCGATTGCCCCGAGACCGTAAAGCCCGATCATCCGATCGAGCCTTGGGGACCGGAAGCGCGGGACTTCACTCAATCCTTCGTCGCCGGCGGCAAGGTCCGCCTGCAATTCGACCGCGAACGCCTCGATCGCTACGACCGCTTTCTGGCCTACGTCTGGGTCGGCGACGCGATGCTCAACGAGGAACTCGTGCGCGCCGGACTCGCGCGCGTCGAGCATCGCTTTCATTATTCGCAGTCGATCAAGCGGCAATTCGATCGGGCGGAAGAAGAGGCCCGGACGGCGCGGCGGGGGATTTGGTCGAGCGAGAATTTCGATTAGGCTTGTCCGGTGTAGGATGGACCTCCGGTCCGTCCTGCCGCAACTCGACGGACCGGAGGTCCATCCTATGGTTGATCGACGAGCATGGTATGGCAAAACTCAGGACGGCTGCGGGGCATGGACCCGCCAACGTCGGCGGCTTTCTTTTTGCGCGGGGCCTACTTGCTTGAGCGGTTTTGCGCGGTCTAATGATGCCTTGCGGGGCGAGCACGTCAACGTTGTTTATCAACCTCCATGAGCTGGTTCTCAGCCTACGGCACGGGCGCTACCTTCTTCGATGTCGAGCCCGAACCGGAAGGTAGGGTCAGATTCACGGTCTGGCTCAGCGTCTTTTGGGTGCCGATAATCCCGCTCTCGTCGTGGTCGGCTATCTATCTGGGAGAAACCATCGCCGCCACAGAAAAGAACTACTTCAAAGATCTGGTTCGCGTGCCGCACGAAAGCTGGCGATTGTTTCGGACATTCGTTCTCGCGATGCTCAGTTTGTTAATCACGATCGGACCGATAGTCATAATGATGCAGAGAACGGTCGGCCGTGGTGCAACGCATACCGAGGCGACATCTATGATTGGGCTCGCGATTTTGGCATCGGGAATCGGGATCGCAAAAGAGTGGAATCAGGGCAGAAAACTTCGTAACCGTACACCGGCGCCAGGTGGCTCTGGGGCGGGCGGGGCTAGGGGCGGGCGTCGGGAGAATTCTGGGCCAGCCGTCGCTGAGCACGACGGCGCCGGCGCCGGTCGGCGGCGTCGCGGCGCTCGTCGGTTCGGTAATT
>DATKRK010000415.1:0-7980 GCA_035532215.1 Pirellulales bacterium
CGGGATGACGCCGGCGACGATGTACGTGCTCGAATCCGGCCCGAGCGGCGCATTGGGCGTGGGTGCGGAGTTGCCCTGGCAGACGCCGGGGTCGCCGGCTTCCTGTCCGAAATACCGGGTGTTTGGGCCGAGCACGGGATACTGCCCGTCGGCGGGACACGGCCTGCGGCCGTTGAAGGCCATGAAGCTGCGCATATGTTCTTCGACGGTTTCGAGCTTCTGCACGTCGCTGATGGTTTTGGCGTTGTCGTTGCCGGCTTCCGGCAGGACCGACACCATCAGCATCGCCGCCGCCAGTAGGAAGATGCTCATGAAGATGAGCGAGAAGCCACCCTCGCTCCTGCGGAGCTTCCGCCTGCGCTGCGCTTCGGCGTGACGGGTCGGCGCGACATGGCCGCTCTCGCCGGAACGCCCGGCGTGTACCGCCGTCCTGGCGGCGGGCAGTACGGGCTTGCGGAAAGGCGTCATAAGCAATCAACGGCTGCGTTTCATCCGTACAAGGATAGGGGAGAAGGGTTAACATCGCGTTAAGCGATGGCCGCCCTACAGCAGGCTCAACTGCCGCGCCTTCTGCCATTTCTGGCGTTCGACCAATTCCTGATAGCCGGACTTTGGCATAGTGTTAGGCTCCTGTTCCATCTCGCGCGGCAGGCCGATAGGGCGAGCGGCCGATCAAGGCAGAACCAGAGGCGTAAGGCATTGAAGTATCTGCTCAAGTACAAATGTCACGAAACTGTAACGTGTCAATCAGCCGAGATGGTGGTACTGCAGTCATAACCAGAGGAGGGGCAGGTACGATGGTTAAAACAAATGAGAAAATCAGGGACGAGGATCGTCGGCAGACACTGCTGGAGCAAGACGAACTTGACCGAAAATTGCTCCAGGCAGCCTTCGATGATGATATACGAGCGGCAAAAGCCGCCTTGAAGGATGGCGCCAGAGTATGGGCGAGAGGAGAGGATGGAGAGCAGGCGTTGCACGAGGCCGTTGGCGGCAACGATGTCAGCTTTGTCAAAATGCTTTTGGACGCTGGAGCAGATGTGAACGCCAAGGATCACTATGACAATACTCCGTTACATGATGCGGCGGTTGCTTCCAACAAGGGTGATGTAGCAAAGATCCTGATCGACGCGGGGGCGAAGCTCACGGCGCGAAACAAGCACGGCAAAACGCCCCTGGATGACGCCGTCGCTCATGGAAAGAGCGAAGTGGCCAAAGTTATAGAAGACGCCATCGCAGCGCGCAAGGCCGGCAAGGACTTCAGGACGCGGGCGAAGCCAAGAAAAGACCAAGGCCGTGAAAGGTGATAAGCAATGCACCGCGACGATGGTGTGGCCGGCGCCTCATGGCGAGGGCGGCATCGCGTGGCGGAGAAGGGTTAACATCGCGTTAAGCGATGGCCGCCCTACAGCAAGCTCAACTGCCGCGCCTTCTGCCAATTCTGGCGCTCGATGAGTTCCTGGTATCCGGACTTTGGCTCGGTGAAGGGATCCTGCTCCGTCTTGGTAGCCGCGGGCGAAACTTCGGCGCCAGCAGCCGGTGCAAGATCGGGCAGCGCGGCAGCGGCAGTAGAGGAAGAGGGGGCCGCCGGCGATGCCGAGCTATCCGAATCAACAACCTCCGGCGAAGCACGTAGCCTGCCGGTCTTCCTGCGAATGCGGGTCGTGACCGGTTCGGCCGCCGTGCCGCCCTTGCGGCTTCCGATCCGCTCAGGCGCCGCATCGATCGTGTGCGAGGCTTTGAGCGCCTTGATCCGCTCGGCCAGTTCATGGGCCGGCGGCAGCGGTTCGCCGCCTTCCTCGGCGGTTGTCCCGGAAAGAACCGCTTTTAGCTGCCCGCGCAGGTGAGTCAGTTGACTGAAATAGTCCTCATGCGCGAACACCGCCCCGATGCGGGACTGGTAGTCCCGAAGCTGGGACTCGGCGATGGCGAGATCCTCCCTAGCCTCGGCGAGTTGGGCCTCGTAGCCGCCGGCCAGGCGGTCGAGGGCGTTCAGGATTGCTCGCGGGCCGTGATGGTCGCGGGAAAGCGCCAGGTGGCGCGTCGCAGCGCCTTCGAGGAATAGCTCCGGCCCGCCCAGCGGCCGCAGCAGCAAACCAAATCGCAAGCCGCGATAGACGCCGAGTTCGACGCGCTGCGGCTCCCGCACCGATTCCGGCAGCGATTTGAGCCGGGTGCCGAGGGCGTCCATCACCTCGTCGCGGGGAACCGGGCGGCCGCCGATGACCACGCGATCGTTGGCATGGACGGCCAGCATCGCAGAATCTTCCTTCAGGTCGGTGACGCGCTTCGTGCGTCTCTCGATCGTCTCGGGCAGTTCGCGCACGTTGCGGCGGGCGACGTACTGCTCGTCGGCGTGGTTGCGTTTCAGGATGGCAAGGCGCTGTAATTCGGCGTCGGCCTCGGCGAGGGTCAGCACGGCCGGGTTGCCGGAAGCGATGGCCTTCACCTCGGCGTAGCTCAGTTCCTGGCCGCCGATGTCCTCGGCGCGGCGGACGGCGCTGTCGCCGGTCATCACCTGGGCGATGAACCGCGCCTTGGTCTCCAATGCCTGCCACATATAAGCGTCAAAGCTGCCTTCGGTGACGTAACGATAGATCGCGACTTCCTCGTTGGTATTGCCCTGCCGCAGAATGCGGCCTTCGCGCTGCTCGACTTCGGCAGGCTTCCACGGGGCGTCGAGATGGTGCAACGCCGCCAGCCGCTTCTGCACGTTGGTGCCGGTGCCCATCTTCGCGGTGCTGCCCAGCAGCACACGGACGGCGCCGGAGCGGACGCGGTCGAAGAGCGACTGTTTCTTGGCGTCGGAATCGGCGTCGCCGATCGTGGCAATCTGCTCGCGCGGGATGCCGCGGGCGACCAGCTTGTTTACAACGTCGTGATAGACCGAAAAACCCCACGGCGTCGGGTTGACGCCCATGTCGCAGAAGACAAGCTGCGTGCCGCGCGTGGCTTCCGTGCGTTGCCAGACGTTGGCGACGTTTTCGATGAGGGCGTTAATCTTCGAGTCGGGATGGTCGGAGGCGGTCTGCGACAACAGCCGTGCGTCGAGGGCCAGCTTGCGGCCGTCGGTGGTGATGGCAAGCGCATTGTCGGTGCGGGGATCGACCTTCTCGCGGCGGATGCGGTCGTAGCGGGCGACCAACTCGCTTTGAATCTTCCCCTGCTCGAACGACATCGGGCAGGCAACGATGGCGGGCTTGCCGCCTTGAAGCCTTGGGCGCGGGAGGTCGAGCATCTCGGCGGTCTGCACGTCGGAGAAGGCGCGGAACATCTGCTGGAGTTCCGGCAGGTTGGTGAATTTCGCGAAGCGGCTGCGCGGACGTAAGCTCGCCCCGTCCGGCGAAATCTCCATCGTGTCGACCACTTCGCCGAAGGTCGCCGCCCAGGCGTCGAAATGATCGATGCCGCGCGACTCCAGCCCGTCCGGGTCGAGGAACCGCTGGATGGTGTACATTTCCACCATCGTGTTGGAGATCGGCGTGCCGGTGGCAAACGTCACGCCGTGGCCGGGATGCAGCCGGTGCAGGTAGCGGGCCTTCATATAGAGGTCGAAAGCGCGCTCGCTTCCGCCGGTCTGGATGCCGGCGACGCGGTCCATCTTGGTCGGCGTCTCCAGATTCTTGAAGTAGTGCGACTCGTCGATGAAGACGTGATCGACGCCCAGTTCGTCGAACACCAGCCCGTCGTCTTTCTTGGCCTCGGCCAGCAGGTCGCGCAAGCGTTCCTCGCGGGCGAGTTTCTGCTTCTCGATGGTCTTGATGATGTTGCGGCGCTTGCCGCCGGAATCCGAGGCGGCGGCGCTGTCGCGGAGCAGCCGGTCGTAGTCTCTGATCTGCTCGCGCAGGAACTCGGCCTGGTAGTCGCGCGACATGCCGATCCGCTCGAAGGACGAATGCGTCACGATGATGCCGTCCCAAACGCCCGAGGCGATCTTGGCGGTCAGCATCTTGCGGCGGTCGCGGGTCAGGTCTTCCTTGGCGGCGACGAGCAGCTTGGCGGTCGGGTAAAGCTGCATGAATTCGCGGGCGAACTGCTCCAGCATATGGTTGGGTACGACGAACATCGGCTTTTTGATAAGCCCGGCCTGCTTCATCTTCATGCCGGTCGCGGCCATCGTGAAGGTCTTGCCGGCGCCGACGGCATGGGCGAGCAGCGTATTGCCGCTGCTCATGCCGCGCCATACGGCGTCCTCCTGGTGCGGGCGGAGCGAGACTGCCTTGCTCATGCCGGGGAAGTCGAGATGCGAGCCGTCGAACCGGCGCAGCCGCACGTTGTTGTAGGTGTCGTTGTAAATCCGCACGAGGCGCTCGGTGCGGTCGGGATCGGAGAAGATCCAGGAGCGGAACTTCTCCTTGATCTGCTTCTGCTTCTCGCGGGCGGCGAGCGTCGCCTCCTGGTTCAGCACACGCTCTTCCCGGCTGCCGTTTAAGATCGTGTCATAGATGGCGGGCGTCTTGAGGTTGAGTGCCAATTCCAACAATGTCGGACCGCCGGCGCGGGCCGTGCCGTATTCGGAGGTGGCGGCGACCGACGCCTGAACGCTGTAATTGGCATCAACGCTCCATACGGCGTCTTTCTTGAGATGCGCCACCTTGATCGAGGCCGGTGCGACGCGGAACAGTTCGGCGGCGAATGCCTGGATGTCGGGAACGGGAATCCACGGGGCGCCCAGGTTGGCGTCGATATCGCCGGGCAGCACGTCCTCGGGCTGCACAACTTTCAGCGCCTCGACGTTGCGGGCGAACTCGGGGCCGGCGGCCTCGGCAGAGGCCAGCTTGGCGCGAACATTACCCGACAGGTAGGCGTCGGCCGTCTGCCAACTCTTCGATTCCGGGTCGAGATAGATCAGGTCGCCCAGTTCCTCGATGATGCGCTTTTCCAGATGGCCGTAGAGTTCGGCGATGTAGGGCAGGTCGACCGTGCCGCGGTGATTGAGCGAGACGAGCAAGCCGTCCTCGGCGCTCGCGACCGACGTGACCGGCTGCGGCGGGCCGACCACGTCCTTCTGCATGATGGCGGATTTTTGCGCCTTGCCGGTCGACTCATCGTATTCTTCGAGCGACATCACCAGCATGGCGTCCGGGTCTTCCCGGAATTTCACCAGGTTGGGCATGCGGCGGATGAGCGTGCCTTCCTTGGTCTGGCCGAAGGTCGTCTTGTTGATCGGGCCGTAGACGCTCTCGAACAGGTCGTAATAGAGGTTGAGATTGCGGCGCGCCTGCTTGCGGTGCTCATCCGGCCAGCCCTCGTTCTGGCTTTGCAGCACGCGGCGGGCATGGTCACGCAGCCCGATCAGCGCCGCCAGCCGCTTGCCGGTCATGGTGCCGTTCGCCTTCAGGAGCGTGCCGCCATAGGTGACGGGAGCGGCCCGGCCGTCCACCACCTGGCAGATGACGCGATCGTCGCCGACGAAGAAGCTGCCCTCGGTGATATGGTTCAGCGGCGGCGGGGGCGTGAAAGCGGCCGCATGCGGCTTTGCGGCCTCGGGCTCCGTCGCCGCAGTCGAGGCGACGTTCTCGGGCAATCGCCGGATCGCCTCGCGGAGTTGCTCAGCCAGATCGCCGTTTGCATTCAGGCTGTAACCGGCGCTATAGAGCCGGTCCTTGCGGCTCCACGTGCCCAGCACCATTGCAGGATTCCGCAGGAAGTATTTGTTGATCGGTATCTCGGCGTCCTCGATGGCAAGCGGTTCCGTATGCAACCACTCGGGATCGGCGTGGTTGGGTTCCTCGCCCGGCGCCCGCTTGCGGAGGAACACGATGTCGGTGACGACGCGCGTGCCCTCGCGGGCAAAGGCGTCGGAGGGCAGCCGGACGGCGCCGAGGAAGTCGGCCTTGGCGGCCAGGTGCTCCCGCAACTCGGCGTTCTGCTTATCCAGCGTGAAATGCGACGTGACCAGCGCCATGATGCCGCCGGGCTTCAGGCCATCCAGGGACTTGGCGAAGAAGAAATCATGCAACGCCAGCTTCCTGCCACCGTACTCGAGCTTCACGTCGGCAAACGGAACGTTGCCGATGACGGCATTGATGCGGCCTTCCGGCAGGCGGGTGTCGCGGAAGTTTTCGATGCGGATGTCGGCGGCTGGAAACCGCGCCCGCGCAATTCGCCCGGAAATGCCGTCCAGCTCGACGCCGATGAACCGCATGCCCTTGGGCGCAAGCGACATAAAGTTGCCGATGCCGCAGCCGGGTTCCAGGACGGTCGCCGTGGCAGGAACGCCGAACCGGGCCAGTGGCTCGTGCATCGCCGCCATGACGACGGGCGCCGTGTAGAAGGCATTGAACGTCGTTCGCTTGGCGCTGGCGTATTCCTCATCGGAAAGCAGCGACCGCAGCTCGTCGCCCAGCACCTGCCAGCCGTGATCCTTGTAGCGGCCGGTCACCGGATCGGGAAATAGCGACAGGGCGACCGCCCCGAATCCGGGAAAGCGGGCGAGTGTTGCCCGTTCGTCGTCCGTCGCCAGTCTTCGCTCCTGCTCGATCCGCTTCAGCGTGCGAATGGCTGCGATAATGTCGCGGGCCTTCGCCTTCTCTCCGCTCGCAATAACTGTTGTCGCCGCATTTGTGCCTTCCATAGCCTGATCTCCTTCCGTGGTTTGCGGCCCCGCCACCGGGGCCTCGCGGCACGAAAGGGAATCAGCGGCAAGCCGGGGCGAAGCGAGCGCAGCGACCGGGCAAGCGGAAAGTTGGGGGAGACCTTCAGGGGGAACCGGCTTTCCGCTTGCGCGGCCCGGCGGCTGATTCAACGTGCCGCCATGAGAGGCCACGGGCGGGGCCGAAGGAGGAACAGGACTATCGGATGACGGCGAATCGGCAACGGAGCCTTGCGAACGGCCGGAAGCCGACGAAGTAGCCGACTGCTGAGGCGGCGAAGGAAGAACGTCGCCGGACGGTGAGCTTTGTTTAACGGGAGCGTCGAAATCGATCAGCGACTGTTTTGCGGGCGGCGAAGCGGTCACGCCGCCACGCGATGCGGCTACCCGGCCGGCATGTGTCGTTGCAGGAACATCATCGCTACGTCGAGCGAGAGCGGTTCCGTCTCCTCGTTCTGCGGCGAGGGCGGCGGTAAACTTTCCTCCAGTTCGTGCAAGGCCAGCTCCAGCGCTTCGCTCGATAGCTGGCTCGGGTCGCTTCCCGGCCTCGTCTCGGCGAGTTGTGTCATCCAGCCCTGGTGGCAGGATTTGAGCGCCTGCGACAGTTGCTCCAGGCTCTGAAGCAGCGTCTTCTGGACGCGAAGCTGCTCGTACAGGCCCGGCCGGTCCTGGAGCATTTCCATCACGATGGTTTTGTAGAGCGGCGGCATGGGTTTTCTCCTCACGTTCAACGACGGCGACCGGCGCCGTCCCCGCCTCACCGGGGTCGTCTGCGAACCCTGGCAACAGGGCGGTGTGGGGCGATCTTCTCTTGGCCATACGGTGCTGTCAAGCAACCGCAGGTTGTCAGACTTTGCGATAAATGCAACTGTTTTTGCAAGCCGATGCCAGACGAACCGTCCGAATGTCAAGAATAGCCGGGCAGCACGCGGCAAACTCAAGCTGCGTCGCTTGGGCAAACCGTTTGGCAGGCCGAAGAGTTCGACACTGCTTGTGGCGAAATCCATGACGGGGCGGGGCGGGCGTTAATCTGGCTATCCAGGTGCGAGTCATAGCCTTTGAGCTATTGACACGGAATAGCCTAAAAGCTATGATTGATTAACGTGGCATGTCGCGACGACCGATGACTTTGACGAATGGTTTGCCGAACTGGACGAAGACGGCCAGGCCGAAATCATCGCCAAGGTGGAATTGCTGAAAATCCTCGGGCCGAAACTATCCCGCCCCCATGCGGATACTCTCAACCTATCTTCCGCAGGTCGGTTTGGTAATTTCCGTGAATTTCCCGAGCGGCGTCAGGAGCCGTAAGAGTCGGGATCGAGTCCCAGCAGGGTGACGACCTGACGCTGCACGGGCGTCAGTTCCGTGACCATCACTCGCGGCTC
>DATKRK010000416.1:0-86958 GCA_035532215.1 Pirellulales bacterium
CGAAGATGACTCCCCGTTCCAACCAAAACTCCGCGTATTCTACGCGCGAAGTCGAGAATGGTCGCCATCTTCGCGGAGATGTTTTTCAAAAAATTGCCTGGAAAACACGGGCCGCGCAGATTTTTCGACAGGCACTAGCTAAAGAGATCGTCCTGCTTTTTTTACGGCTCCCGTAGGACGGACCTCCGGTCCGTCTTGCCGTTGGGTGACGGACCGGAGGTCCGTCCTACGGTTGACCGACGAGCGTGGTCCGCCAAAAAGCAGGACGATCTCTAAAGCTGGCGGCAGACAGGAGCGCAAATTGCAGAGCGATGAGTCAAGACTGCCGCAAAAACCTTGCGTCAACAGATCCCACCACCGCCACCGCCTACTGCAAACTCCGCACGAACTCGTAGATCGCCGCGTCCCACTCGTCCGGCAGCGGATCGTTGTGGCCGACGCCCGATAGCGCGACGAAACGCTTCGGATCGTTGGCCGCGGCGAACAACCGGCGGCCCATTTCAAAGGGGATGATCTCGTCGACGTCGCCGTGACAATGCACGAGCGGCCCGCGGTAGTCGGCGATCTTGGCGAGCGAATCGAGCCGGTTGCGCATCAGCATCCGCACCGGCAGCAGCGGATAAAAATACGCCGCCACGTCGGGCAGCGAAGTGAAGGTGCGTTCCAGGATCAGCCCTCGGGCGCCGTCGCGGCTGGCCAGGTCGACCATCACGCCGCCGCCGAGCGACTCGCCCATCAGCACGATCTCGCCTTCGCTCACGCCCGCCCGTTCCGCCAGCCAGTTCCGCGCCGCCCGCGCGTCGAGCAGAATGCCGGCTTCGTTGGGCTGCCCTTCGCTCAGTCCATAGCCGCGGTAATCGAAGGCCAACAGCGCTAGCCGGTGAACGTCGCACAGGCGCTGAAAACGCTCGGCCCGATAGCTGATGTTGCCGGCGTTGCCGCAGGCGAACAGCACGCAAGCCCGAGGCTTGGGATGCGAAAAGTACCAGCCGTGCAGCCGCGTTCCATCGACCGCCGCGAACTTCGCCCGCTCGACGCCCGGCAAGTCCCATTGTTCTCGTGGCGTGCGACTCGGAAAGAAAATCAACCGTTCTTCGAAAAACATCGCCACCAACAGAATGACAAGATAGATGATCGCCGCCGCACGTACGCATCGCCACGCGGCGCGGAGGAGCCGCTTTTGCCGCGAGAGCGGCGCTGGCGGCGGTGCGACTCTGACTTCAGGAAATTCCAAGCGGGCGCCCCCTGTTTCAAGGCGTTTGCCTGCGGCCGGGTAGGTTATGCTTCAGCATAACTGCGCTCGCGATGAGAGGATATGCTGAAGCATAACCTACCCGTGGACATGCTTAGGCGTTGACAGGCGGAGAATATCACGCCGATGATCGACGCCCCGCCGGGCGAGGGCGCCCGGCCCCATCAGGCTGCGCCGGACGAGGGCGCCCGGCCCTCCATCAGGCCCCGCCGGGCGAGGGCGCCCGGCCTTCCATCAGGCTGCGCCTGTGCCGAAGAGTCGCGTCGCCTCGTGCTCCAGCACGCCGAGCACGATCTTGCGCAGCTTGGGCTCGGCCGAAGCGGCGTGGGCCAGGATGCGGCTGATGTCGGCCGGCTCCAGGGCGTCGGGCAGGCATAGGTCGGTCACGATCGAGAGGCCCAGCACGCGCATGCCGGCATGGACGGCGACGAGCACTTCGGGCACGGTCGACATGCCGACCACGTCGGCGCCGATCAGCCGCAGAAAGCGATACTCGGCCCGCGTTTCAAGATTCGGACCGGTGACGGCCACGTACACGCCGCGGTGAGCCGCGAAATTCTCGCGCCGCGCGATTTCGAGCGACTTGGCGATCAACTCCCGATCGTAGGGCCGGCACATATCCGGAAAACGCGGCCCGAGCTGGTCGTCGTTGACGCCGATGAGCGGATTGCCGTTCATCAGGTTGACGTGGTCCTCGATGACCATCACGTCGCCGCAAGCGTATTGCGGGTTCATGCCGCCGCAGGCGTTCGAGACGATCAGCAGTTCGGCGCCCAGGGCCTTCATCACGCGCACCGGAAACGTGATCTGCTGGTGCGAATAACCCTCGTAAGCGTGAAAGCGGCCTTCCATCGCCACGATCGGCAGCCCTGCCAGCCGGCCGCAAACCAGTTGCCCGGCGTGGCTGATGGCGGTCGAGCGAGGAAAGTGGGGAATCGCCTCGTAGTCAAGCGTGGCTTCGGCTTCGATCTGTTGAGCCAGGCTGCCTAGTCCGGTGCCGAGAATGATGCCGACCTTGGCCTCGCGGCGCCAGCGCTCGCGGATCGCCTTCACGGCCTCGTCGATTTGGGCGGCCAGTTCGAGCATGAACTTATTCAGCGCCGTACTTTCGCAACAGCCGTTTGAACGCCGGCTCGCTGCGCAGGCCGTTCAGATCGCTGTCCGCGTGCAAGTAATCGAAATCGCCGTAGCCTTGCTCGAGCGCTTTGCGCAAGGCCTTGATCGCCTCGCCGCGCCGGCCGAGCAGGGCCAGGCTGCAGGCCAGATTGTACTGCACCACGCAGTCGTTCGGCCGCAGTTCGGCCAGCCGCTGGTCGACCAGCACCGCGCGCTCGTGCAGTCCCTTGCGGTTCAGCAACTCGCCCTGACAGCGCAAAACATCGACGTATCGCGGCGCGCGCCGCAGAATGCTCTCGTAGAATTCGAGATCGAAATCGAGCTGGCTTTTGGCGCCGAACTGGCTCTTGGCCGCTCGTGACAAGGCGCCTTCGGACGACTTCGAAGCGAAGGATTCGTCAGCCGCGGACATGGGCGGTTTCTCCGCGGGTTAAAGATCTTCTTCTTCGAAGGCGGCGTCTTCGTCCTCGCCCGCCTCGGGCCCGATCTCGCCCTCTTCGATGTCTTCATCGAATTCATCGAGATCGTCGTTCAATTCCTCGTCCAATTCGTCTTCGAAGTCGTCGTCGAAATCGTCGTCGAAGTCCTCTTCATCGAAGGCTTCGTCTTCCTCTCCTTCGGGCTTCGAGCAGACGGGTTCGCCCTGGCAAGGCTCCGCAGGGCAGGGCGCCTCGGCGCCGGGAAGGTGCGAACCGTCGCACGGCTCGATCAAGGAGGGCTCGCAGGCATCCTCGGGCAACGCTGGGGGATCGATTTCGATCGGAAACGACATACGCGGAAATCACCAATACACGGGAAGCGAGATCGCGACGGCTCCGCCGTGCGCATAACAACCCCCTGCCCAGGGCGACGTGACCAAACCTTCTTGTTAGTCGAGCCTTTAGCGTTTGTCAAGCAGGCGACGCGGCAGCCGCGATCGGCGGGCGTAAGCAGACGTTCGCTGTAATAGCTGTAGGGCACGCCCTCTGTGGCGGGAAGGGCGAACTGACGTGATTTCTGGGGTCTCGGCCACGGAGGGCGTTCCCTACAGAATCAAGCGCGCGAACCCGTACTTACACGCCCGCGACCAACCGCGCAACAAAAAAGGCAGGGCCCTCGAAAAGGAAGGCCCTGCCCAAACACGGGGGTGAGAAAGCCTGGATAATGACCGGCGGACTGCAGCGGAATAAAGAAGATTCCAGCCCGCCGGCATTGGAAACCTAGTCCCGATTCGAAGCTTGTCAAATTCAGGTCCGATAATCGGCGTTCAGCCGCACGTACTCGGCCGTCAGATCGGTGGTCCAGAAGCGGACCGAGGCCTCGCCTTCGCTGAAACCGAGCACGATCGAGGTTGCCCGCTGATCGCGAATCGACTGCGAAACGGCCGCCTCGTCGAACGCGACCGGGGCGCCGCGTTCGTAGATCAAGACCCCGTTCAGCCTTAAGTGTACCCCGGCCGGGTTGAAGGAAACGCCCGCATAGCCTGCGGCTGAAACGATGCGGCCCCAATTCGGATCGGCGCCGGCGATGGCCGTTTTCACCAGCACGCTTTCGGCTACCGTTTTGGCAATGGCGTGGGCCGCTTGGCGATTTGCGCAGCCGCCGACGTCGATCGTCACCAGATGCGTGGCGCCTTCGCCGTCGGCCGGAATGGCCTGCGCCAATTCCGTACAGACTTCGCGAAGCGCCGTCTGGAAGGCCGCCAGATCGGCGCCGGCCAGCGGCTCGCCCCCGGCGGCCCCGTTGGCCAACAGCAGCACGGTGTCGTTCGTGCTCATGTGGCCGTCGACGCTGATGCAGTTGAAACTGTCTTCCACCGCCGTCGACAGAGACTGCTGCGCCGCGGCGGGCGTCAAAGCCGCGTCGGAGAGAATCAGACCGAGCATCGTGGCCATTCGCGGGCCGATCATGGCCGCCCCTTTGGCCATCCCAGTGATCTGGATCGTCCGACCGGCAATTTCCAGCGTGCGGCCGGCGAGCTTGTGGCAAGTGTCGGTCGTCAACATGCCGCGGGCCGCCGAGACGAGCGCCGCTTCGTCCGAACCCAGCGACTCGGCCGCGCGGCGAATTCCGGCTTCGATCTTGTCCATCGGCAAGAAATTGCCGATTACGCCCGTCGAGAGCACGAGGGCTTGCTCGGGCTGCGCGCCGCAGGTCTGCGCCGCGAGTTCCGCCATGCGGGCCGCGTCGCGGTCGCCGCGCTCGCCGGTGCAAGCGTTGGCGTTGCCCGAGTTGACGACGACCGCGCGAATCCGGTCGCTCGGCGTGCGGCCGCGATCGAGACCGACTGGCGCCGCGAAGACCAGGTTCTGCGTATAGACGCCGGCCGCCGCGGCCGGCCGATCGGAAACGACGAGCGCGACATCGTTTTTTTCGGGGTTGCGCTTGATTCCGGCGTAGACTCCGGCGAGACGATAACCTTGGGGAACGGGCATGGCAGTGGATTTGGGGTTCGCAAACTTAGAAATTGTCAACCGGCGAGCCGGAGGCGTTAGCCTCCGTGTCGTAGCGCCCCGGCGTTACCGGGGGGCTGACGCCCCCCGCTCGCCGCGTCACCGGACCGCTCGCCATCGACGCTGGCATGCCATTCTAGCAAAGAACTCAAACCAGCGCCGCCGTCTCCGGGTGGCCGAACATCAAATTGAAATTCTGTACGGCGGCGCCGGCGGCGCCTTTGATCAGATTGTCGAGACAACTGATCGTAATGATCCGCCCGCGGACGACCCGAGCCGTGAGATGGCAATAGTTCGTGCCGCTGGTGTCTTTCGTGCCGGGCAAATGGTCGACGATTTTGACGAACGGCTCGCGGGCGTAGAACTCGCGCAGCGCTTCCAGGACTTGCTTGTCGCTTGCCGGCCCGCGCGGCTGCGAATAGGCGGTGCTCAGAATGCCGCGGTCCATCGGCACGAGATGCGGGGTGAAAATCACCTCGGCCGGTTGGCCGCCGGCCGTGGAGAGCACCTGCTCGATCTCGGGCGTGTGTCGGTGCTTGCCGACGTTGTACGCTGATAGATTTTCGTTGCACTCGGGAAACAACGTGGCCAGTTTGGGCGTCCGTCCGGCGCCCGAGACGCCGCTTTTCGAGTCGATGATGATGCCCGTCGGTTCGATCAGCCCCGCTTTCAACAGCGGCGCCAAAGCGAGGATCGCCGAGGTCGGATAACAGCCCGGATTGGCGATCAGATTCGCTCCGGCGATCTGGCTGCGAAACAGTTCCGGCAAACCGTAGACGGCCGACGGCAGCCGCTCGGGGTCGCCGTGCTTTTCGCCGTACCACTGTTCGTAGACTGCCGGGTTCTTCAAGCGATAATCGGCGCTGAAATCGACCACGCGGCATTTGCCGGCGAGCAACTGCGGCACGAGCGAGGTCGTCACGCCGTGCGGCAGGCAACTGAACACGCACTCGGCACGCGACGCCAGCTCCGCCGGTGCAAGATCCTCGAGCGCCAGATCCAAGCGACCGGTCAGGCTCGGATGCACGCTGGCGATCGGCGGGCGCCCTTCCTGCCGGCTGGTGGCCGCCACGATCTCGGCGCCCGGATGCCGCAGCAGAATTTTGATCAGCTCCAAGGCCGAGTAACCGGTGGCGCCGAGGATGGCAACGCGTGTCATAGTGCTTTTGATTGTTTGTAGGGAGGCACGGGCGCCCTCGCCCGTGAAACGTTATGCGAAAAGCCGGGCGGGGGCGCCCGGCCCTCCATAACCTCGGGCGAGGGCGCCCGGCCCTCCGTGTCGCGACGCCGCTCAACGCTTTCAATTCGGCCCGGCAGTATAGCTTTGCAAAAGCGACGCCGCCAAGGGGGCGAAGGTTCGTGGAACGACTCGTAAGCGACCGTTTTCTCTACGCTACGGCCTGGAAGCGGTGATCGCAAGTCGCCGTAGGTCAGGCTTTCCAGCCTGACGGACGCGTCGCAACGCCCGGCCTTCTCGTTCGGCGCCAAGCGCGGCGATGCCGTTTCCTGGTTGCCGTCAGGCTGGAAAGCCTGACCTACGAGATGCGCCGCAGAGCTATGGCCAGCTCGGCCGCCGTGGCGAAACGATCGGCGCCGCGCTTCGCCAGGCAGCGCAGGCAGATTTCGTCCAGTTCCTTGGGTACGGCCGGGTTCGATGCGGCGATCGGGGGCGGCTCGTCGGCGAGAATCCGCCGCCGCAACTCGCCCAGGATCCGTAAGATGCACGCCCTTGATGTTGACCGTAGCGCGAGGAAGAGGCAGAATCGCCCCGGTCGAGTCTGACACGGCTGCACCGGGCAAGGGTTCGTTACGACCACGGCGGAAGGAGTCGCGGTGATGCGTCGGGATGGCAAACGGTTTTGGCAACTGCTTTTCGCGGTTCGTTGCGTTTCCCCCGCGGCGTGCTGGTTGCTGCTTGCCGGAATAGCCAACTTGTTGGCCAACGCCTCGCGAAGCGAGAGGACAACGCTCGAGACCTCCGCGGCCGCAGCGGCCGAGCGACCGGTGCCTCGCACCCCCTTCACGTTCGAAGATTGCCGCCTGCCCCACTACGTCAGCCCCTGTGGATATCACAGCCCGCGTTACCTGGATCAAGATGCCGCAAAGAAAGCCATTGAACTTGCGTTTCGTGAGGCGGGCTACCGGTTGATGCCGCGCTATCCAATCGAGCGCGACGGCGTGACGTGTATTGCCGACGGCTACGATCCGGTACATCGAGTCGGATATATTTACGCCGCGGTTGATAGTCTCGATTGGGATGCTTTCGTCACATACCCGCATGACCCAGCATTCATCAGCCCGTCAAACGCTGACTGGCTTTTGCGAGAGTTCGTTTGGCGTGCGGAGGCGGATCGAGACGAGGAACTCGGCCGGAAGCTTCGCTCTATCGGATCGCTGCCGCTTCTGGCCGAGCGTGCGGCATCGCTGCGCCGACTGGCCTCGAAAGATCTGCCCTACCGCTTGTCATTGGCCGAAGCGAAAAAACTAATCAACCGCGCCGAAGAATCGGGCCAGTTCATTGCCGTCGTCAGCCATTTCGACCTGCGCTTTGCCGTACCTTCATGGCAAGAAGACGGGACGGACGGAGCGGACGCGGTCGATCTGATCCCCGATCGCGTAAAGCGCGAACGCCTCGCAGCGATGATCGAAGAACGGATGGTCCGCCGCACGGCCGACCAGTTGCGACGCACCGTTCACGACTATATCGCTTGGGCGCGGAGCCGAGGGTTGCAATGACCAACGGCAAATCGCGCGTGTTTACTCGGTTGCGAATCGCAGCAAAGCTGCTCGTCTTGACCGCGTTGACCTGCATTTTGCTGCTGGTCGCCGACGAGTTGAGCTATGCCGATTCGGAAAGCATGGACCGCCATGAGTTCATCAATCTGGGCAGCCTGGCGGCGCTGCTTGTCTGCCCGCTCGTCGCCTTCCGCACCGGCTGGCTGCAAGATTACTTTTGGGCTCCGTGCGTGGCCTTCTTGGCCGGGTATCTCGACCTGCACGTCGTGCTCTGGCTGTTCGGGAGCGCGGATTGGCCGCTCGCTTTCGCTGCGATCGTTCCGACGTGGGGCGTCGTGATCGGGCTTTGGGTCGCACGCTCACAGTGCACGACGCCAAGGCGCATCGCGACGTTTGCCATCATCGTACTGGCAGACCTTGGCGCCAGGGCCGATTGGATGTTCGACCTCGGCAGGGCCTTCGATCGCCGTCTGTTATCGGACTGGAGTTGGCTGGCTGAGCCGATGGTTTACGCGCCGCCGGCCGTGCTGGCGGTGCTACTGGCCCGCCGCGATTTGCGGACTTGCCGCAACCGCACTGATGCCACGCAAGTTCAAGATCCAGCCGTCCCCGGCCGGTCGGCGCAGGGCTTGTCCTGAGCGGCGAGCGCTTCGGCGATCCAGCGCTCCAACTCGTCCCAGTCGACCGGCGGCAGGTGTGAGAGGTCAGGCCGCAGGCAACTGGCGCCGCGGACGTAGACGTGGTGGATGTCGTGTTGCGGCTTGTCGGTGTTCCAGTGCAGCAGAATGCGGACGCACCGCGGCAACGAGCCGGGCACGCTGATCTCGTGCGTACACAACAGCGGCACGTCGAGCCAGCCAAGCTGCCGGGCGGCCAGAGCCGGAAACTCGGCGTTCAGGTCGGAGGTGGTGGTGAACAAGGCGCTGGCCACGTCATCAGGGGCGATCTCGTTTCGCCGGATCATCAGCGCCAGCAGCTCTCGCGTCGCTTTGAGCAGCTCTTCACGGCTGTTGTGATCGACGGTCGTCGCGCCGCGCACCCCCCGGCAACACATGGCTGGTTTCCTTGTCGCTTCGCGCTTCGTAAATGTGGGCGGACGCCCTCGCCGATGACTCAGTTTCAAGGGTGGCACGGGCGCCCTCGCCCGTGAAAATGCCGGGCGAGGGCGCCCGGCCCTCCTCATTTGCCGGGCGAGGGCGCCCGGCTTACTCCCTCTCCCTTTGGGAGAGGGTTGGGGTGAGGGCGAAGCTGTTTGCCGATATCCCCTCACCCTGCCCTCTCCCAGAGGGAGAGGGTTCGCTACTCCGTTTCGTTCCAATAGATGCGAACATTCTTCGACTGGCGGCCGACGGCGATGATGTCTTGCCGCCCGTCGCCGTCCAAGTCGGCGGCCGTCAGATCCTCGATGTGTACCCCGCCGGGATCGACCAACTGCCGGCGCCATTGCTTGCCGCCGGCGTCTTGCGGATCGTAAATCCGCAGCCCGCAGCGATGCTCGGCGGTTTGATCGTCGCGGACGCCGATCACCAGTTCCTGGTCTTCGTCGCCGTCGAGATTGACGCACCACACGGCGTGGCCCCATTTCAAGTCGGCGTCGAGCACCTGGCGGTCCCATAACGCCTGGCCCGGTTCGGGCCGCGTGTAGACGACCACCTGGAAGCCGTGCCAAGGCTCGATCGTGGCGATGTAATCGGCGCCGCCGGCCAGCCGGCCGTGCTTGATTTCGCTCGCCCCGCGCGATACCGGGTTGTCCTGGTTGCCGGAACCGATCAGCGTGCGAGTCCACTTGCCGTCTTTGCCGCGCTCCAGCAGGCTGACGCCTTCGAAGCTGGCGAAGAGGATATCAGTCTGGCCATCGCGGTCGAGATCGGTCGGCCAGAAATTGTGCGCCACGTGCAGCTCTTCGTTGAGCACTTCCGGCTTCCAAGCGTCTTTCGCCGGATCGGCGGGAATGCGATACGCCAGCACGCGCAGCGGCCGCTCGTTCCAGAGCGGTTTGGTCGCGTTGCGGCCCATCATCGGCACGACGATCAATTCCTGGCGGCCGTCGCCGTCGAGATCGGCCCAGCGCATGCGGTGCACGGTCGGCTCTTCGCCGATCGGGTAAACGCTCCAGCGGTCCTCGGGCGCCTTGCCGCGGGCGAGCCATTGGATCGTGCCGCCGGTGCGCGTGTCGATCGGCCGCCAGTCGGCGCCCAGGACGAAGTCGAGCTTGCCGTCGCCGTCGATGTCGTAAGGGGCGATACAGACGTTGTCCTTCTTCGTCTGGTCCTGGATCAGCACGTGCTCTTGCCAGCCGGGGTTCTCGAACCAAATCACGCGAGTCGTATCGACCACGACGATATCGGGCCGGGCGTCGTCGTTCATATCGACGACGGTCACGGCATAGCCGACGCCCAGCTTGTCGGTAAGCTGCTGGGGCCGAAAGCGGAATTCGCCGGCCGCGGCGTTTACGGCCAACAAGGCGCAGGCGATGATCGGCAGCAACCAGCGCGAACGGCGTTTGAATCTGGCGGCGCTTTCAATTTTCGTGCCAGCAGGCGGTCTTCGAGTGGAAACGCGTGCGTGGTTTACGGGTTCCTCTTCTCTGTTCCCGCGGATCACAGCAGTTCCTTGTCGGTTTGCGCGGGCGGCGGTGATAGCTCGGCGAACTGACTGCGAACTCCGACCTGGCATCCAAATCGCGGTCTCCTGAGTCACGAACCGCCAACAGAGAAGAGGAACCCGTAGCCCTCGCCCAAGTCGCGGAAACCGGAAACAACGCGCCCGCCGCGGAGCCGGCGAGACATGGGTGTCGCAACGATGAACGTGCGTGCCGTTGTCTTGGACGCGACCCGAATTCAAGTCGTTCGAAACAAGCATTAATCCTGCTGAAACGAGCATTTAGTCCTGCCCTTCGATGGCGTACAGCGCATCGAACGTGCGCAGGTAAATCCGGCCGCCGGAGATGGCCGGCGACGCCGAAATCGGTTCGCCCAGGTCGTTCGAAGCCAGGATTTCGAACTTGGGCCCGGCTTTGACGACCGTCACCACGCCGCCGCGGGCCGTCAGGTAGATCTTGCCGTCGGCGTAAACCGGCGAGGCGCGGTAGCGGTCGGAATAGGCCCGCTCTTGGTAGAGCTCGCGGCCCGTTTTGGCGTCGAGGCAAATCAGCACGCCGTTTTCGCGGCAGAGATAAACCAGCCCGTCGTAAACCAGCGGCGAAGGCACGTCGGGCGTATTTTCCGAGCGCGTCCAAAGATGGGCTTCCTTGGAGTCGGAGATATCGCCCTTGGCGTCGGGGCTGAGGCCGAGCACCGGGCCGTTTTTCGCGGACGGAACGACAATCAGACCGGGTACGGCGACCGGCGAGGCGACAAATCGCAGGGTCTCGTTGTAGCGGCCCTTGGGATTCAGGCCGCCACAGCGCCACAGCTCTTGCCCGTCCGACAGCCGGTGGGCCACGACATAATCGCAGCCGTGCGTCAACAAGAATTCCTGCTTGTCGTCGCGATAGATCATCGGCGAGGCGTAAGAGTGCTCGCACTCGGCCCGGGCGTCGCTGGGACGTTTCTGGCGCCAAATCTCATTGCCCGTGGCCTTATCCAGCGCGACGACGAGCGCCGCGTTGCTGTGCAGCAATTGCAAATAGAGCCGGTCGCCGTCCAGGATGGGCGTCGAAGTCAGACCGAATTGCAGGTTGAAGCGGCCGTAGCGTTGTTGCAGGTCGGTCTTCCAAACTTCCTTGCCGGCGAAGTCGTAGCAGGCCAGCACGCCATTGGCCATGAAGGTCCACACATGTTGGCCGTCGGTGACGGGCGAGGGCGAGGCGGAATTGCCTTCGTCGCCGCGCACCGTGCGATCTCCGCCGGTGACGGCAACCTCCCACAGTTGCTTGCCTTGCGTGTTGGCGCAAATCAGGACCAACTCGCCGCCGGCTTTCGAGGACGTCAGGAAGATATGGTCTTGCCAAACGACGGGGGTGGCTCCCGCCGGGCCGGGCAGCGGCAGTCGCCAGGCAACGTTTTCCGTCTTGCTCCAATGGGCCGGCAGCCCTTTCTCATGGCTGATCCCATCGTTTCGCGCGCCGCGCCATTGAGGCCAGTTTTCCGCTCGCAACAGCGATGATTGCCAGGGTGCCAGCAAGCCGCAGGCAAAGGCTAGCGCCGCCGCGAATCGGGCGGATCGCCTGGGGATATTCTCGTGCATGGAGTTTTCGCTCGTTCAGTCGTGAAATGGGAACTCAAATTGCGGATTCGCCTGACCTCTGCCCAGCCGAGCCTAATTTGGCGGATGCCCTCCGGAAGGTCAAGCTAGCGGCCGGAATTGCCCGCTCGGGCGATCATTTGGGCGCCGCTCGCTTTTTCCTTGACTTGGATGTAGACGCCGATTTGAATAGAAACTTAACTCGCCCATCTGTATCTCAAGGACTTCCATCGCTCGCAGGGGGAGCGCTGGTTTCGGTACTCCGATGCCAAGATGGCGATATTCGCCGCCGCAACGTCCAAGAGACGAGCGGGGCCAATGGACGAGCGGATGGAAGGGATCTGTTTTCCACAAGCGCGCCAGCGGACGCGGCCTGCACTTGTCCTTAAGCGGCGGCGTCTGGCGTAACGGCAGAAGCGGCGAAGAGTTCGAGGCCCGGCAATCGAGGCCTTGCAACGTCATTGAAACGAGGTTTTTGGCGACATGATGAATCGTCTTTCTCAATTCCGTAACATCGCGCATCGCTGGCTGAGTTCGGAGAAGCCGCGCCGCCGGCGCGACCGCCTCGAACGCCGCAAGTTGAGCCGCATCTCGAACGTCGAATCGTTGGAACCGCGTCAGCTTCTGACCTGGGCGGCCACGGCCGCCAGCGGTTTGCTCACGATCACGGAAGTCGGAACGGCCGGCAGCAATGGCGGAACCGGCGTGCTGAAGGTCGACCCGACCACGGGCAACTTGCTGCTCGACGCCAACAACAGCGGGAACTTTCAGTTCACCGGCCTGAGCTTAACATCGCTGAGCGGGCCGATTCAGATTAGCGCCGGCCAGCTCATCGATTCGAATTTCATCATCGACAATCGCGACGGGGCCTTCCTCGACCCGACGAGCTTCTTCCCCAGCCTGGGCAACCCCACCGCCAACCCGCCGGTCCCCGCGACACCGACGATTAACTACGTCGGCGGCAGCGGCATCAACCAGAACAGCAGCTTGACCGTACTCGGGCAGGCCGGCATCGCCGATACGTTCCAGATCGACAACGCCACGCTCAACGCCGGCGATCTCACGCTGACTCAGCCGCAAAACCAGATTACGCTTCAGCAGAACCGCATGCTGGTGACTTACTCGAACGTCGGCGGCAATCTGAACCTCGACGGCGTCGACGGTTCGAGCGGTCTCGATACGCTGACGATCGATGCCACGGCGAGCGACAGTTGGGACGTGAACGGCAGCACGATTCAAGGCCCCACGTACCAGTATTTGCCTCCCGTGCCCGGCACGCTGCCGCCGGTCATCAAGGCGGGGAAAATCGTTTATACGAACATGTCGGGTTTGACCGTCAACTCGCCGATTAGCGGCTCGACCACGCTGCCTTCGGTGGTTTCGGTCGACGCGGCGGCCACGCCCATCTCGATCAATGGCGGCGACATCGACATCTTCAATTTAAATCAGCCGCTGGCGAATCCGGTGACGGTGAACGGCTTCAATGGCACGAAGCCGGCTTCGACGGTCTACGTGAACGGCAGTTCCGGCAACGACAACATCTACGCCGACTATCGCACGATCTCGCTGGACGCCAATCCGGCCGATCGCATCCAAGCCGGCGTTCCGTTCACCCATTTGGGATCCGACATCACCTATTCCGGCGTGGCCGCCTTGAATCTCGCCGGGATGGGCGGCGACAACACATTTACCATCCAAGTTCCGCCGACCTTGAATGCCCCGTTCGTGAGCAACGTTCTGCCCGCCACGGTCGTGGTTTACGGAAGCAACAGCCCGCTCTCGTTGCCTGTCGCCAACGGAACGAACTTGTTGCGAGTGCTCGGCAACGATCCGAGCACCAACAGCACCGGCGCCGACACCATCGCCGTCGGCGATTTCGGCACGGATCCGATCCAAATGGTGAACATCTCTGGACTGGTGATCTACGGGTATGGGGGCAACAACACCTTGACCAATGATTCCGTCGGCATCCCGCTGCAAGGCATTCCTCCGGTGCCGGCCGTGCTGATCGGCGGCTCGGGCAACGACTCGCTGACCGGCGGCGCCGGCGGCGACGTGTTGTTGGGCGGCGCCGGCATGAACACGTTGACCGACAAGTCCACGGCCGGCTACACGGCGTACCTTTTGGCGCATCAGGACCAGAACGGCAATATCTACGATCCGTACTTGCAGTCGCCCATTCCACCCACGGACAACACGCTTTCGACGATTACGACCGGCGCCGGCAACGACGTCGTGGTGACGGGCGCCCGGCAGCAGATCATCTACGGCGATCCGGGCGACATCGACAACTTCAAAGCCGCGACTTCGACGACCGGCATCTTGCAGCAGTTCGCGACGGTCGATCCGCAGAATTTGACGAGCTCCTTGTACGAAGTCACGCCGGCCTTGTTGGCGCTGGAACAGGCGTTTGGGATCAGCAACGGACAGTTTCCGCCCAATGAAGCGGCCGTGCTGGAATTCGGCGCGAACAAAAACTTGCGATCTCAGTTCGCTACGTTCGGCGCCTTCGTGGGCCGCGCCTATGCCGACTACATGGTCGACCGCAAGGGCGGCTTGGGAACTTCAGGCGTCGTCAGCACCGATGAAATCAATTTCTGGGTCGGGCTGGCGCAGCAGGGGGTAACCGTACAACAGGTGCAAGCCACCTTGTTGGCCTCCGACGAGTTGCGACAGACCGAGCGGCTCACGAACGCCTGGTTCCGCGGCATGTACGAAACGGTGCTCGGGCGACTGCCGACGCCTGCCGAAATCAACGCCTACCTCACGCCGCTGGAAATTAACGACACGTCCGCGACGCGATATCAAGCCGCGATACAGTTGCTCACGAGCACCGACGGCACGCTGGCCGAAATCAACGAGATGTACGCCAATCTCGTGCCGAAGGGCTCGCCCTCGCAGCTCGACGAGCAGGCGATCCTGATCGACCTGGCCTCCGGCATGCGACTGGAACAAGTGGCGCAAATCATCTCCGCCAGCAACGGAGACTACTTCAACTACGCGGTTTCCCACAACGCCGGGGAAGTCGGCTTCATCGGCGGGCTGTACGAGAGCGTACTGGGGCGATCGGCCTCGAGCGCCGACCTCGCCACGTGGGGCCAGTTTCACGCCGAAGGCGTCAGCAACGAACAGATCGCCCTGGCCATTTTGACTTCGCCCGAGCACCGGTCGCACATCATCGCGGGCTATTACGAGACGTACTTGCACCGCGGCGTCGACGCGGGGGGCCTTAACTTCTGGCTCAGCGTGATGGCGGCAGGGGCTACCGAAGAACAAGTCCTGGGCTCGATCGTCGGCTCCGAGGAGTATTACCTCGAACACGGCGGCACGTCGGATTCGTACATCCGCGCCCTCTATAAGGACGTCCTGTTGCGGCCCACGGCGCCATCTCAAGCGGAGGTCGACGGTTGGATTGCCACGTTGGCTGCATCCTCTCGCGGCGCGGCCCAAGCCCGCGCCGACGTGGTCGTCGGCTTCGCCACCAGCGACGAGTTCCGCTCGAGGGAGATCAACGGCTGGTACGAGGCTTACCTGGGACGGCCCGCGACCGCAACCGAGATCGACGTTTGGCTGAATACGTTCCATTTGGGCGCCAGCCAGGACGCCGTGCAAGCGCAGATCTTGCTCAACCGGGCGTCCTTCTAGGGGCCGAGCGAGGTGCAAACGCCGGCCGCAAGCCGGCAAGAGGAAGCTGCGTTCCTCCGGAAAGGTTCGCTCGACGTCCGGCCGCGCCGCAAGTTTTTCGAATGCGCGCAAAACGCCGGATTGAACGTGCTTTTTTGTTGCCTTAAATGTTACGGCCGAGCACAATCGGTAGGAATTCAACGCTTTCGAAAAAATAGATCGGCGACCCCGGAACAGGGGAAGCACAATCCCTAGAAACATCGAAAGTTTCGCCTCAGGAGAATGATCAATGGGGATGTGGAGCTCATGGCGCCCTATCCAGAATCCCGAGCAGGATCGCAATCGACGACGCGGCGCTCGCAGACGCGGACGGGCCGCCCGGCCGTTGGTCGGACGAGAGATGCTGTTGGAGCAATTCGAACAGCGCTTGATGCTGACCGGTCCGCAATTGATTTCGATCATTCCGGACGCCGGCGGTTTGCTCTTGCCCGGCGACACTTTGAACGTCGCTCCCAAGGAACTGACGTTTAATTTCGACCAGAATCAGACCATCAACGCGGGAACTCTGGCCGGCATCGAACTGGTGCGCAGCGGCGGCGACGGCACGTTCGGCAACAGCAACGACGTGCAAATCACTCCGGGATTCATCGGCATCGGCACGCAGCCCAATACGGTCGTGATGCGCTTCAGCACGTCGCTGCCCGACGACCTGTACCAGATTACGATCGTCGGCTCCGGACCGAATGCGCTGACCAACGCCTCCCAAGAGGCGTTCAACAACGGGGTCAACGAGAGCCAGGAATTCCGCTTGAACCTTGGCCCGCAGGTGCTGGCCGTCGTGCCGCAGCCAATCAGCCTGCCGGATCCGACGACGGGCGTGCGAACGCAAGCCGCGAACGAAATCGACGTCTACTTCAATCAGCGCTTGCAAGAGTGGGCCGGACATCCGGGCCAACTCGATCCCGCCTTGTTCCAGTTGATCGCGACCAAGAACACGGCGACCACCGCCGACGATACGGTCTACGTGCTCGATCCGAACGTGTCGACGTCGACGCCCGCGGTCTTCGCTGACGGCACGACGCACGTGGCCGGGCAGGTTTACTATAACGCCGCGAACAACGAAGCGAGGTTGGTGTTCGGGCAAACGTCATCCGTGCCGGGCGCCATAAACCTGAATACGCTGGGCACGGGCTCTTTCCGGTTGCGGTTCGGCAACAGCGACCAGCCGCAGCAAGCTCCGCTGGTCGTTCCCGTGCCGCCCTCGCCCGACAATCCTTCGACGCCGGGCGGAACCGGCCCGGGCGACACCTTTTCCACGTCGATGGCCACCGGCGCCTTGGGCGACGGACAAACCAAGCTTTTCGACTCGTCGATCGCGCCCATGTCGGTCAACGCGGGATTGTTGTTCCCAGGCGGCGATTCGGCGCCGGGTACGCAGAACATCGCCGATCCGACCAGCATTTCCGGCTTGGCGGCCTGGATCACTTCGCAAGGCATCCAAAACCACTTGATCGACGGCCGCTATACGTCGCCGGGCGGCGTAACGACGATTCCCTATAACTTCCAGGACATTTACGGCTCCGACGTCAACGGCAACCTGCTGCACAATCAGATCAGCACCACGCAGGAGCAGGATGTCCGCGATATCTTCAGCTTGTTCTCCTACTACAGCGGCGTGAATTTCGTGGAAACGCCGCACGACGGCATCACCTTCGCGGTGGGCGATATTCGCGCCGTGGCGCCGTCGGATCCGGCGACTTCGGTGAACGGGATCGAAGGCCCCACCAAAACGGCGCCCTTCGTGGCCATCGTCAACGGCAACGTCAATTGGGGCCAGAGCGAATACGGCGGCGCGTTCTTCGCCGTGGCCATGCACGAGATCGGCCATGCGCTGGGGCTGGGCAATTCCTACGATTTACCGGCGCCCAACGCAATGGGCTATACCGGAGTGACGGGCGGAGGCGAAGATCCCAATCAGCCGACCCAGCCGGCCAACCAGGTCGGCACGGCCGAACCTGCGCTGCCCGGCGCCGGCGACATCTCCGCATTGCAGTATCTGTACAGCACTGACAGCAAAGACGTCGATCTCTACAAGTTCACGCTGACGCAACAAGGCGTGCTCAACGCCCAAACGATCGCCCAGCAACTGACGCCCACCAGCAGTCTCAACACCGTCCTGACGCTGTACAACGAACTGACCTTGTTGGGCTTGCCCGCCAACGGCGGACAAGGCGTCAGCGACGGCCAGACGTTCTCCATCACCAGCACGAATCCCGGCGGCGTGACTGCGACGACGCAAACGTTCGAGTTCAACAGCGGGTTGTCGCTCACGCTGCCCGCCGGCGGGGTCGTAGACGGGCGAACCTTCTCGCTCAGCGACGGCACGCACACCGTGCGATTCGAATTTGCCGTCAATGGTCGTCAGTTATCGCCCGGAGACACGAACACGCCGATCGACTACAACGCCAACGACTCGCTCGACACGATCGCCGGCGACGTCGTGCAAGCCATCAATTCGGCCGTCAAGAACGCCGGGCTCGGCGTCACCGCCCAAGGCTCGCAAACCATCGACGCAACCTACAGCGGCAGCGGCGCGATCAACATCGGCGGCGACGCCAACACGACGTTCAGCGCGCAAAATGCGGGCTTGACGATCAGCGGAAACGTGAACGTGCAGGCCGGGCACATCCTCGTTCGTTATGCGCCTGCCGACACGCAGCACGATCTGGCGATCGCCATCGCCAACGCCATTACCGGCGCCGCCGTGTCGCTCGGCAACCCGAACGGATTGAACGTCTCCGCAACGGCGGAACTCAACCAGGTGCAATTGCAAGGCCCGATCAGCCTGGACATCAGCGGCTCGCCGACGTTGACGTCCTCGATCCAGCGCTCGATCATTTCGCGCAACGACGATTTCATCGGCACGGACTCGCTGATCAACCTGAACCTGACGCCGGGCGTGTATTACATCGGCGTGAGCAGTTCGGGAAATACGAACTACGACCCCAACATCACCGACAGCGGCTGGGGCGGCGCCAGCAACGGCATGTACGAACTGCGGCTGAACTTCCAGGCCACGCCTTCGACTCCGACGAATCCGGCGAAGGCCAGCTTGGACAGCTACGTCGCGCCGGTCGATACCGGGCTCAATGCGCTCGGCCAGGACGCTCCGCAGCCTCTCGACGGCGACGCCAACGGCACGCCGGGCGGAACCTACAACTTCTGGTTCAACGTCACCAATCCGACCAGTACGATCTACGTCGACAAGACGCCGCCCAAGCCGGGAGATATCAGCGGACCGCTGGGCTCGCTTACGAATCCGTTCACGACGATTCAAGCCGCCTTGAATTCCGGCCTGCTGGTTGCCGGAACGAACTTGCGGATCGAAGGCAACGAAGGCGCCAGCTTCGTACTGCCGCTCTCGGCGAAGCCGTTTGCCGTGGGACAGCAGTTTACGGTGAGCGCGGGCACGGTCAGCGCCGTGTTCGAATTCACCAGCAGCGGCGCCGCCGCCAACGGCCAGTTGCTGCCCGACGGCAACTATGCCGTCGCCTTGCCCGCAACCTACACTCCGCTCGGCGCCGCCTTCGCCGTTCAAAACGCCATTCAAAACGTGTTCCCGAGCTCGTCGCCGCAGGGGGACGCCAGCGGCGACATCCAGGTCGCGCTATCGAGCGACTCCGCGAACGAGTACGTCAACCTGACCGGCAAGCTGCGAATTACGCTGGGCATCGATCCGCCGCCGGCGACCGCCTTGTCGACCCAGCCCCACGCGGCGGGCGGAACCGACCTGGTCGTGCCGCTCGGCGCGGCGCCGATCGTGGCCGGCCAGACTTTCCAAATCGTCGCCGGAACGGTCACTGCAAAGTTCGAATTCGCCAGCGGCGCCGGGATCTCTCCCGGTCAGCTTCTGACCGACGGCAATTACGCGGTCGTGCTGCCGGCGACTTATTCGGCGCAGAACGTCGCCGCCGCGCTGCAGGCGGCGATTGCGGCTTCGCCGTTGTCAGGGGCGGCGGCGGGCAATGTCGTGGTCTCGGTCACCAACGATTTAACCAACTACTACGCGACGCTGACCGGCAGTCTGTCGATTTCAGTGACCGTGCTCTCGACGCCCGCCACGCCGATGTCGTTCAAGTACAGCGACGTGGCGTATCAAATCGGCGCCAACAACGCCGCCAACCAATTCCAGCCGCTGGCCGACGGCGCTACGTTCGACGTGCCGCGGGGCGTGACGGTGATGATCGATCCCGGCGCCGAGTTCAAGATGAGCAAGTCGATCATCGACGTCGGCAGTTCGGCTCAAGGCATCGATCGCAGCCAAGGCTCGTTGCAAGTTCTGGGCATTCCCGGCAACCAGGTGATTTTCACCTCGTTCGCCGACGATACCGTCGGCGGCCAAACCGAATTTCCCGACACGGCGCCGACCCGCGGCGATTGGGGCGGGTTGGCGTTCCGCAACGACTCGGGGTTGGAGCCGCTGGGCATTTTCGTGAATTACGTCGACGAAGCCAATCTTCGCTACGGCGGCGGCCAGGTCTCCGTCAACGGCACGCCGTCGGTGTTCAACGCCGTCGACATGGAATCCGCCCGGCCGACGGTCACCAACAACATCATCGTCGACAGCGCGCAGGCGCCTATTTCCGCGACGCCCAACAGCTTCGAAAAAACTCAGTTCCAGCAGAACGTGCGGCTCACGGCCGCGGCCGGCAGCGCCATCGTGGACGGGCAGACGTTCCAAATTCACGGCGCCACTTTCGAGTTCATCAACGTCAATAACCCGCAGAACTCGGCCGGCAACGGCAAGTACAAGAGCCTGCCCGGCGTGGTCCAAGTCTTGTATCACAGCGGCTTTTCCGGCCCGACCGATACCGACGTGCAGGTGGCGTTGGAAATCGCCGAAGCCATCAACGGCGCGCAACAGCTTTCGCACCCCGCCGTCCAGGCGGCCGTGACGGGCAATCAAGTGACGATCACCAACGTGACGTCGGTCGATTCGCCGGTGGCGCTCGACGTGCCCTTCTCCGGCAGCCAATCGGGCTTGAACGGCGAGACGTTCGCTATCAAGGGCACGGTTTTCGAATTCTTCAGCGGCGATGCGTTTCAAGTTCCCGCCAACGGCGGCACGGGCATCGCCGACGGCGCCACGTTCACGATCACCCAAGGCGCCAACGCCGTCACCTTCGAGTTCGCAGCCAACGGCCGCACGCTGACCGACGGCCACGTGGCGATCGATTACAACAACAATCCGGGCGCGACCGTTCCGCTGGTCGACACGATGGACACGCTGGCCCGCGAGGTCGTGCAGGCGATCAACGCGCAGGCCGCCGCCGGCGCGTTCGGCGCCGGCTCGCCCATCTCGGCGGCCTACAGCGGCAAGGGCGTGATCAGCATCGGCAGCAACGCCAGCACCAGCTACAGCCTAGGCGGCAGCGGCTTGACGCTGCTGGCGGGCGCCAACCAGGCGCCGTTGACCCCGAATAACGTGCTGGTTCACTTCAATCCGGCCGACACGTCGTTGGCTTTAGCCCAAGAAATGGCCGCGGCGATCAATGCGGCGCAGATCGACGGCGGCACGGGCCAGCTCGTCTATGCCGAAGCGGTGCAGTCGGGCGCCACGGCGCGCGTCGACCTGATGTACAGCTCCGACGTCAATCTCTCGGCGCCCGGCTCCGCCCCGCTCACGATGAGCCTGCTGACGCCGCTGACGATCAACACGGTCCCCGGCAGCCAATTGTCGGAGGGCGACACGTTCACGGTCAACGGCAAGACGTTCGAATTCGACAGCGGCTACACGCTAACCGTGCCGCAGAACCTGGCCCTGGCGGCGCCGCAGAGTTTCAGCATCAGCGATGGAACGAATACCATCGACTTCGATTTCAACGGCCCCTCGCCCGCCCGACAGGACCACGTGAACATCCCCTATTCGCCGGGCGAAACGCGCGATCAATTGGCGCAAGACATCGTCACGGCGATCAATAATTCGGGCCTCAAGGGCATCTTTGCCACGTGGCTCGGCTCTTTGGGGGGCCAATACACAGGCCAAGTGAACATCGGCGGCGTCGCCGCCAGCACCCTGCCCGGCGCGCCGGCCGCTACGCAGGTGAACACGAACGTCGTCTACGACAATTCGGCTCTCACGCGGAGCGGCTCGCCCGGTTTCACGGGCTTTACATCCGGCGACGTGTTGACCGTGCCGGATCTGAGCGCGGCGACGGGTTTGCGCAGCTTTCTGATCAGCGACGGCACGAAGACCGTCACGTTCGATTTCAACGGCGCGCCCCAGGTCGGGCACGTGAACATTCCCTTTACGCCGGGGACCGACACGGCCGATACGATCGCCCAGGCCATGGTCGCCGCCGTCAATGCCCAGAGCTTCTTCGGGGTCTACGCGACGTGGCTGGGGCAATTCGGCTCGGCGTACACGGGCCAGGTGAATCTGGAAGGGGTCATCAAAGGCACGGCCAATTCGTTGCAGTATCCGGCCACGCTGGTCACGGCCAACACCGGCGGACCGCCCACGCCCACCACTCCCGCCTTGCAGCTCACCGGCCAGCCCGGCTTTACGGGCCTGACCGCCGGCTACGTTTTAAGCTTGCCCAGCACGCTCTCGCCGTCGGGCGTCGATAGCTTCGAAATCAGCGACGGCGTGAAGGACGTTACTTTCGATTTCAACGGTCCGGCCCAGCCGGGACACGTCATCATCGCCTATACCAGCGGCGAGACCCCCGACCAATTGGCCCAGGGCATCGTCACGGCCATCAATGCTCAGGGTTTCTTTGGCGTACACGCCACCTGGCTGGGCCAGTTCGGCACGTTGTACGCGGGCCAGATCAGCATCGAAGGCGTGGTAGCGGGCAGCGTGAACGGCAACGCCTATCCGGCCACGTCGGTCACCGCCGATATTCCGGCCGCCGTCGGCGACCCGCTGATTCTTTCCGGGCAGCCCGGCGCCGATCACACCGGCGGCATTCCGGCGCCCTTCGTGCCGACCGACAGCGCCTCGACGATCGCCAGCGAAATCGGGGCGGCCGTCAGCGGTTCGGGCCTCGATGTTTCGGCGAACTCCAACACGGCCGGCGCCGGCACGGTGACGTTCCAAAACGTCGACTCGCTGGTTCCCAGCCCGCTCGTGATGCAGCCCTCGCCCGAGCCGATCGCGTATCAACTGCAAAACGTGTTTTCGTTCGGCGCCGACACATTGCCGCTGGCGGTGTCCAACGACATTTTCACGGCCGACTATCAACGCATCGGCCCCGAGGTCCACGGCAACGTGCTGGCTTTGCCGCAACCCAAAGTGCTCTCGATCGGTTCCCCAGGGCAGGTGCAGGACGGGCAGCAGTTCGTCATCAATAACCTGGGCTTCGAATTCGACAACAACAACACGACGACGGCGGGCTACCATGCGGTGTCGTTCACCGCGGCCCAGTTGGCGGCGCCCAATGCGCTCGATTTGCTGGCCGAAGACGTGGCGGCGGCGATCAACGCGGCCAGCAATCCGGCGAGCCCGCAATATGTGCAGGGCTTCAACGTCACCGCCACGATCGGCTCATTGGGCTCGGGCCAGGTGATTCTGTCGTCGAACGCGGCCAACGCGGCGGTCGTTACGAACGGCGCACCGCTGTCGATCAAGCAGTCGATCGTGGAGAACACGATCAACGGCCTGTTCGTGAACATCCGCACCAACTTGGGCAAGTCGATCGATACGCTGGACGTATCGGCGGAGTTCAACGCCACCGACATCCCGTACGTCATTACCTCGAATTTGGAAATCACCGGCGAGACGGGCGGGCCGCTGGGCACGACCGGCCGCGAAAGCGCCCGGCTGCAGGTCGATCCGGGCGTGGTGGTCAAGATGCTCGGTTCGCGGATCGAAGTCGGCATGGGCGCCAACTTCGTGGCCGAGGCCGACCAGAACCATCGCGTGATCTTCACGTCGCTGTTCGACGACACGTTCGGCGGGGGCGGCACGTTCTACACCAACGGCGACGATCAGAATCCCACCCCGCCGCAAGCCGCGGCCCCCGGCGATTGGGGCGGCATTTATTTCTCGCCCACTTCCAAGGGCAGCATCGACCACGCGCTGATCACCTACGCCGGCGGCTCGATTCCGATCGAGGGCGGGTTCGACAGCTTCAACGCCATCGAAATTCATCAGGCCCAGGTTCGCATCACGAACTCTTCGTTGCTGAGCAACGCCAGCGGCAAGTCCTCGGGAACGCGCAACGGCCGCGGCGCCAACGACGCGGCCGTGATCTACGTGATCGACGCGCAGCCCGTGCTCGTGAACAACATCGTGCAGAACAACCAGGGCGCCGCGATCAGCGTCAACGTGAACTCGCTGAACAATGCGCTCACGCCGGACTGGGGTCGCAGCACAGGCGTCATCGACAGCTTCACGCAGTTCGCCGACAACTACGGCCCGCTGGTGCGGCTCAACAAGCTGGGCAATAACTCCATCAACGGCATGCTGGTTCGCGGCGGCACGCTCAACACGGCTTCGATCTGGGACGACACCGACATCGTCCACGTCGTGGAAAGCGAGATCGACACCACGAATTACGCCACCAACGGCGGTTTGCGGCTGCAAAGCAACTCGACGCAAAGCCTGGTGGTCAAGCTGCTGGGCGCCAGCGCCGGCTTCACCGCCACGGGAGTCGCCTCGAACATCACCGATCGGATCGGCGGCACGCTGCAAATCATCGGCACGGCCGGACATCCGGTGGTCTTGACTTCGCTGTACGACAACAACGTCGGCGCCGGCCTGACGCCGGGCGACCGGCCCGACAACGTCACGCTCAACGGCAATACCACGAAGCCTTCGCCGGGCGATTGGAACTCGGTCCTGTTCGACCAGTACGCCAACGACAACAACGTCGCGGTCATCAACGAGGCCGAAAGCACGTTTACCGGCGGACAAGGCACGGACAATACGCCGGGCGCCGCGCAAAACCTCGGCGCGCTGGCGCCCAATCTGAAAAGCGGCGACGACAAACAACGGCTGGGCTACGTCGTTCACGGCTTCATCAGTCCGGACGACACTCACGACATGGACGTCTACAGCTTTTCCGCGGCGCCCGGCACGCAGGTCTGGCTCGATTTGGGCAACACTTCGATGGCGCTCGACGCCGTGCTGGAATTGGTCGATGCCAACGGCAACGTGCTCGCCCGCAGCGACAACTCGGTGCTCGAACAAGAGGACGCGATCCAGGCGGGTAATCCGCTCGTGGCCGGCCCGCTGTTGAGCGGCTTGATTCCGGGCGGCACGAACCTGGCTCAGCCGATGCAGAGCACCACGTTCCAGAGCAACGTGTATCCCGCGTCCAACGTGCACGATTTCGGCTCGATCAATCCGCGCGATCCGGGCATGCGGGTCGTTCTGCCCGGCGGGCCGCTGCAGCAGGGTCAGTCGAATCCGACGTATTACGTGCGGGTTTACAGCCGCGGCCCGAACTCGAATCCCTACGTCAATTCGCCGGCGCCCGGCCAATCGGCGCCTGCCGAGAGCAACGGGCTCACGAGCGGCGCCTACGACCTGCAAGTCCGTTTGCAAGAGACGACGCAGGTCGCCGGCTCGGTCGTGCGGTTTGCTTCGATCAACTACGCCAAAGACGGCATCACCGTGCTCGGCCAGCCGGATCACTCGCCGTTGGCCGGGCAATCCGTTTCGAGCGGCTCCAATAACGTGACGATTACGGTGCCGCCCTCGCCGTTCGGCTCGACCGACCCGACCTACTTCCCCGGTCAAGCCAACGGTCCGGCTGCCGCGCAGAACCTGGGCGACCTGCTCACGACCGACACCAGTTCGCTGAGCGTCGGCGGAAATCTGACCGATCCCGGCCAGGTCGATTGGTACTCGTTCACGCTGAACTACGACTTGATGCAGGCGATCCAGCACGTCAACGGCGCCGACAAGACGTTCTCTACGATTTTCGACATTGGCTATGCCGACGGGTTGACGCGGCCCGATACGACGCTTTCGGTGTTCAACCAATACGGTCAATTGATCCTCAGCGGCCGCGATTCGAACATTTCCGACCAGCAGCCGCAGCCGGGAGCGGGCGCCGACACGTCGAACCTCAGCCACGGCTCGTTCGGCACGCTCGATTCGTACATCGGCTCGGCGCAGTTGCCGACCGGCTACGCGAATGGAACCACGCCCGGCTCGCTCGCCGGGCAGAATCCCGTTGGGTTGAACAGCTACACCTACTACGTCGCGGTCAGTTCCAATGCGACCTTGCCGACGGCGATGGACGCGACGTTCAACGCCAACAGCGCCAATCCGCTGGTGCGTCTGGAACCGCTCGAAGGTTTCAAGCGAATTGTCGAAGATCACATCGGCTTTACCGGCTACACCAGCGGCAACGCGCTGTTCAACAGCGGCAACCTCACCTCGGGCAACCAGTCTTCGGGCAACACGATGGCCCCCCAAGACGGCGCGCTGCTGCCGATTCAGACCGTGGCCGATTTGCAGCAGCACGTCGTGCCGTACACGCTCGACAACGTCGTCGGCTACGCGGTCACCGACAATCATCTTTACACGATCAATCCCGCCACCGGTCAGCAGGAAACGGACGTCTCAGCCTTGGCGACCGACCAGCCGCCCAACGGAGTCTGGAAAGACATCTCGATCCGCAACGACGGCAAGATGTTCGGCTATCGCACCGCGTACGATACCACCGGCAACTCGGGTTATTTCTACCAAATCGATCCAGGCACCGGAGCGCAGACGCTGCTCGGCGGCGACGGCGCCGCGGGCAAATGGGGCTTGAGCAAGGAAGTCGACTCCATGGTCTGGACGGGAGACGGCTTCAACAACTCGTACAAATTATTTTTTTCGATCAGGGCGGCTAACGGAATTTCGGCGCTGGTGCGGGCCAATCCGGACACGGGCGACACGACCCAGACGCCGCCATACGGGTTGTACGGCTACATGGAGACGGGGCTGCAAAACGGCATCAAGATCGAATCGCTGGCTGCGCAGGACGCCAACAAAAACCCCCAGATCTTCGAAGGCCAATCGTTCCAGCTCACCGATCTGGCCGGGCGCACGATTACCTTCGTGTTTCACAACACGGCCAACCCGCCGCTGCCGCCGCCGCCGGCCGGCGCCGCGTATATCGACTTCGCCAGCGGCGACAGCGCGGACACGGTTGGCATGGAAATCGACTCTGCGATCAATCAGGCTTTCTTTGCGTTAGGCGCCCCGGTCAATCCCCCGGCAAACTACAAGCCGTTGACGGCCAACTATTCGTTTGCCGGCACGGCCAAACCGATCCAGCCGGGAGAGGTCGACGTCAACAACGTGGCCTCGGAAGACTTTTCGAACGCCTCGCAATTCAACGTCACTTCGACCGGCGTCGGCGGTTACATCACCGGCATGGCTTTGGATCCCACCACCGGCGAAATCTATTGCGTGAGTTCCAACGGCGGCGTCTACGTGATGGATGGCCCCAATCCGGGCAGCATGCGGTACTTGGGTGCTTCGCAAGTTTTCACCAAAGCCGGCTATTCGTTCACCGGTTTGAACGTCGGTCCCCAAGACTTGGATTGGAATGGCGACGGCACGCCGGGCGACCTGCGCCATGTGTTGATCGCCAGCGCCGACGTCGCCGGCGGCGGCAGCGTCTTGACGGCCATCTCGATGGACGATCTGGCGGCGGGCAATATCTTCAATTCGCAGCCTATCCAGGCCGGCGCGCCGGTGGCCATCTTCGACGTGCCGGGCGTCGACCAGAACGGCTTGAGCGGACCGACGGGCTCGTACACCGACAATACGCCGCTGGCCGAGACGGGCGCGACCGGGATCGCCCTGTCGCCGCTGGACTTCAATCTCTGGCACCCGACCTTCACGCGTTGGGCCGATCCGGGCCACGGCATCCCCAACACCTATTCCAACAGCCGCGTCGGCGGCTTCCCCACTTCGGTCACCAGCGGCGACGTCAACTTCAGCACGAACGGATCGGCGGGCGGCGAAGTGGCCGGCGGCGTAAGCTTCTACTTCGGCATGGACAACTACATGCCGGAGCCCGCGAACTATTTCGGCTACAACGGCATCGACGCCCAGTACGGCGTGCTCGACACGAATACGCAGAAGAATCTGACCTATCAAACGAATTCGGCCGCAAGTCCGGTGATCCGCCAGACGTACAATCTGCCGGGCGGCGCCGACGGCATCCTGGAAACGAACGGATTCAGCCTGGCGGGCTACTCGTCGGCCGACAAGCCGACGTTGTACTTCAACTATTACCTCGACACGAACAACAACAATACCAAGGGCGTGACGCCGGGATTTAACGACTTCACCCAGGCAGCGCGGGTCTACGCTTCGGCCGACGGCGGCAAGACCTGGCAGTTGATGGCCACGAACGACGCGACACGGACGTACTACGACACCAACACGAACATCACGGGTCAATTGGGCGAATTGCCGCAGTTCGCCACCGCTTCGGCCGACGTGCCGGCCACCACGCTCAACGGCCAGCCGGTCGTCGATCCGCGGCAGCAGACGCAGCAACTGTTCAACAGCACGGGCACGTGGCGGCAGGCCCGCATCGACTTGGGCAATTTCGCCGGTCAACAGAACATCTTGCTGCGGTTCGATTTCCACACCTCGGGCAGTTCCGACATCTACTCGTCGTACAATCCCCAGTTCGTGCAGGGCGATCAATACGGCAATCCGACCAAACCGACCCGCGCGCAGAACCTGCAGCACGAAGGGTTTTACATCGACGACATCATCGTGGGTCTGGCCGAGCGCGGCGAGCAAGTGACCAACAGTCCGGCGGGTCAGACGCAATTCTTCACTACGCCGCAGAACCCCAATTTCGGCGCTCCGACCGAAACGCTGACGGGCCAGTACCAATTGCAGATTCGCCCGGGCCAGGCGACGGGCCAGACGATCAATCCCAACAACAGCGCGATCGAGCTCAATCCCAATCAGTTCGACGTGAACGATCGTCTGACCTCGGGATACACGTTGGTTGCCCCCGAAGGACACTTCAACCAGTCGATTACCAAGACGTTGCCGTCCTTCAATCTCGCCACGCAAGCCTACTCCGTGCCGACCCAGACGTACACCTTCCAAAACTTGCCGACGCCGACGGGCGGCGGCACGCTCACGATCAGCGGCGTCGGCGACCTGGAAGGCATTCTGGAATATCTCAAGCTCGACGGCATCGGCGACGTTTCGGTCACGCAAAACGTGTTCTTCAGCCAGGCGCAGGCCGACAAGGCCCAGCAGGGGCAATTCATCACCAGCACGCAGATTCACCTGTCGCAGGCGCAACTGCTCAAGCTGCTCGCCGCGGGCGGCGGCAACTCGATTCAGTTCAACTTGACCCCGCAAACTCCGATCGACGGCGCCAACACCAACAATCTCGACCTCAACAACACGAATCCGGCTACCCAAGTCAACAGCCTGCTGCAGTTGAACGTGACGCTCGACTACGCGTCGGCGCCTTACGACGGGCAGACGTTCACCATCAGCGACGGCGTGAACCAGGCGGTGTTCGAACTCGACGACAACAATTCGCTGGTCAATCCCAGCGACATCCGCGTCGCTTTCGATCCCACGTTCACGGCCGCTCAATTGGCCCAAGCGATGGCGGCGGCGATCAATCAGCAGACGCTGCTCAAGGTCACGGCCAGCACTGCGGACGCTGCGGGCAACAACGCCGCGTCCAACACCAACGATACCAACGACCGCGTGAACCTGTTCGGCGCGGCGTGGGTGCAGGTCGGCATGCCGCAGGTCACGGTCAGCGGGGCCGGGGCCGCGTCGCCGCCGCCCAATACGATCGGCAACGCGTTCAAGACGACGCTCGACTCGGCCGCTTCCAGCGGAAACCGCGCGTTCAACGGCTACGGCGAGTTGGGCAACGCCGCCGGCACGTCGGGCATCAGCAATCCAAGAGACGTGAACCTGTACCAGGTTCACTTGAACGCTGGCGACGCTTTGACCGTGCAGCTCAACTCGGGCAGCATTTTGTCGTCGCTGCAGCCCTACTTGCGAATTTTCGACGCGGCCGGCAACGAGGTGGGAAATTCGAGCACGCTCACGCAATTGCCCACGTTGCCCGACGGCAGCGGCTTTCCGCCGAACGCCTTCGTGGCTCCCGATCCGTACTACACGTTCACGGCGCAGAGCACAGGCGACTATTACATCGGGGTCAGCGGGGCGGGCAACCTGCTCTACGATCCGACGAAGCCGCCTGCGGCCTGGACCGCCACGACGCCGAATCCGGCGGGCAGCACGGGCTACTACCAGATTCACATCAGCGTCGGGTCCATCAACGTCCGCGGCGTCGTGCCGCCGGCCACGCCCTCGTTCTCGTTCTTCCCGCCCAATTACGAACCGGGCCAGCCGGTCAACGAGGGCACGCTGTCGTACCAAGGCCAGTTGCAATTGCCGACGAGCACCGGCAACCCGTACACTGGCGACCCGAACATCGGCGACGACGGCACGATCCGCGTGCTCAAGTACGATTACACCGGCGACGCGCAGGTGGTCGCGCCGCAAGGCTCGTTGATTCTGGAAAGCAACCAAATCACCAATTCGAGCGACGTCGGCATCCTGGTCAGCTCCGCGCCGCGCGAAGGGCTCCTCGGGCAGCCGAACCCGAATCTGCCGCACCAAGGCGGCGTGGTCAATACGCCGGTGCTGAACAGCGCGCGGCTCGTGCCGGGCGTGGTCGTCGAGAACAATCTCGTCACCAACTTCGGCAACGCGGGCATCCAGTTCAGCGGCGACACCAACCCGGCCGGCGCCCCGCTGGCGGCAGTTCCCTTCGGGCGACTCATCAACAACACGGTCTACGGCGGCTTGCAGGCCACCGGGAAGGTCGGCATTTTGGTGTCCAACAACGCCAGCCCGACCGTCGTCAATAACATCGTGGCGAACACGCAGTTGGGCATTTCCGTCGACGCTTCGTCGCAGGCTCTGCCGAGCCCGCCCGTGCTGGGCGCCAATCTGTTTAGCGGCAACGCCAAAAACACCAACCTGGGCAATCCGGCACAGTACCCCAACGGCGATCCGGGCAGCAACGGCATCGTGCTGACCGCCGGCCAGCCGCTGTTCACCAATCCGGCCTTGGGCAACTTCTATCTGAAGGAGTATTCGCCCGCCATCGACAGCTCGCTCAACTCTTTGGTCGATCGGCCGCAGATGACCGCGGTGACGGGTCCGCTGGGCATTTCGCCTTCGCCGATCCTGGCCCCGGACACGGACATGAACGGTCAATTGCGCGTGGACGATCCGTTCGTGGCCTCGCCGCCAGGGCTCGGCTCGAACGTGTTCAAGGACCGTGGCGCGATCGAACGCGCCGACTTGACCGGACCGCAAGCCAGTTTGCTGAGCCCGGTCGACAACAACATCCAAGATCAAGATCCGCGAGTCAACATCGTCCACCCGGTCGGCGAGTTGCTCTCTGAATTCCAAATTCAATTGAACGATGGCGTCGGTTCGGGCATCGACAATTCGACCGTGACGCCGGACCGCGTCACGGTGCGGCGCAACGGCGTGCTGCTCACGCAGGGGGTCGACTACTCGTTCGTCTACGACAATAACAACCACATCATCCGCTTGATTGCAGCCTCGGGGGTGTGGCAAAACGGCTACGTCTACGACATCGCCCTCGACAACGGCGTCCATTTCGACCCGCAGGCCGCCGATACCAGCGGCACGCCGCTGGGCATCAAGGACCTGGCCGGCAATTTCCTGCAAGCCGACTTTCCCAACGGCTTCACGACCTTCCAACTGATTCTCGACAGCGTGCAGAACGATCCGCCGGCGGTCACCTTGCCGCTGACCGCTCAAACGGTCGCCGAGAATTCGCCGGGCAGTCCCTACAGCCCGGCGGCGCCCAGTTCCTTGGCCTTCGATACCGCCAACCAGAATACGATTACGGTTTACGATGTCGACGCCAACGGCGGCGTCGAGCAAATCACCGTCTCGACGGCCCAAGGCACGCTGGCCATCGGCGGCTCGCTGCCGGGCATCAATATCTTGAACTCGAGCAACGGGACAAGCACGTTGCAATTCCAGGGCACGGTCGACGCACTGAATGCTGCGCTCGATACGCTGGTTTACACGCCCGCGCCGTACTTCAACGGCCAGGCGACGATCCAGATCGTGGCCAACGACCTGGGCAATTCTCCGCCGCCGGCGAAGTTGACGACCGTGTTCATTCCGGTAACCGTGACGCCCGTCAACAACGCGCCGGTCATCACCATGCCGGCTACGCAGTCGGTCACCGAGGACAACCCGTTGGTCTTCTCGAGCTCGGGCGGAAATCCGATCTCGGTCTTCGATGTGGACGTGCAAGGCGCCGATACGAGCAATCCGAGCTATCTCTACACGGAAGAAGTCCGGCTCGACAACTTGCCGGCGATCGCGGGCAACAACAATCTGCCGCAGATCGTGTTAGGAACCACGTCGGGCATCACCTTCCTGGCGCCGCCCGCCGGCGGGGCCGTGACCGCCAACGGATCGACCGATATTTGGTTCCGCGGCACGCTCTCGGCGATCAACACCGCGCTCAACGGGCTGAAATTCATTCCGCCGGCCGAAGACTCGACGGCCGAGCCGGGCCTGTATCCCAATCCTTTCTCGTTGACGCTTGTCACGAACGACAACGGCAACATCGGCGCCGGGGTTCCGCAAATCGTGACGCAGAGCGTTTCGATCACGGTCAACCCGGTGATCGATGCGCCGACCCTCGACAACAGCCAGACGATGACGCTCTCGCCGCTGACCGAGAGTTTGACGTCGCCGACTCCCGCCCAGGTTTCGGCGGCCATCTCCGCGGCGGGAGGAAGCAACACCGTGGCCTCGGTGCTCGCCACCGGCGCCGACGGCGGCTCGCCGATCACGATCAACACGCTCACTTCCGGCGGACAACTCGGGATCGCGATCACCGATGCGACCGAAACCGATCCGACTCGGGGGACGTGGTATTACTCGGTCGACGCGGGCGCGACTTGGAAGTCGTTCGGCACGGCGGCCACCGACTTCGGCGCGGCGTCGATGAGCCATGCCCTGTTGTTACGCGCGACGGATCTCGTCGAGTACGTGCCGGCGGCGAATTTCAATACCAACGGCACGCTCGATCCGCTTCCCACGCTGACGTTCACGGCCTGGGATCAGACCACCGCCGTGGAACCGGCCCAATTGCAGATTCTGCCTTTGGCGCCGGGCTCGGCCGCCAATCTGACTCAAATCGGCCAAGGCGCCAGCACGCCGTTCAGCGTCGCCAGCGGCACGGCCACGCTGTCGATCAGCGCGGTCGACAGTCCGCCGCACATCAGCCTGCCGTCGGGCGCCTTCATCACCAACGAAGACGTGGCGATTTCGTTCAGCGGGGCGAACGCCCCCGTCGTATCGGATCCGGATATCAACGAAGGAAATCTGGCCAACGTCGGCCAGGTCAGCCTCACGGTTTCAGTCAATCCGGCGCAGGGTACGTTGTCGCTCGGCCCCTCCGTTCCCGGCACGGTGCAAATCATCAACGGCGGGAACGGCCAAAGCAGCATCGCCATTCAAGGGCTGATGGCCGACGTCAACACGGCGATCAACGGTTTGAAGTTCACGCCGGCGCTCTATTTCGCCAGCCAGGCCACGGTCAATTTGGTCGTCAACGACTTGGGGAACTTCGGCGTCTTGCCGCCGGGCTATCCCAGCGCCAACGGCGGCTTGATCGATACGGAAACGTTGACCATCGACGTGACGCCGGTCCATTTCGCTCCGGTGCTCGACAGCAACAACGGCGCCCCGACCTTCGCCTCGGTCGTGCAAAACACGCCGCCGGCGAACAACACCGGCAGTACCGTGGGCGCGATGTTGCTGACGGGCGGCTCGATCGTGTCCGACGTCGATCCGGCGGGTTCCTTCCTGGCGATCGACGCCGACGCGGGGGCCAAGCAGGGGATCGCCGTGACCGGACTGACGACTGCCAGCGGCGGCATTTGGTACTATTCCACCAACGGCGGCGCCAGCTTCAGTCTGGTTGGCGCGGTTTCGCCGTCGAACGCCTTGTTGCTGCGTTCCACCGATCTGGTTCGCTTCCTGCCCAACCAGAACTTCACCGGCAACGTGACCATGACCTTCCAGGCCTGGGACCAAACGGATCAGGCGGCGGCAGGCAGTCGAGTGAATTTGACGACGGCCGGCGCGACGGGCGGCAAGACCGCTTACAGCACCGCCAGCGCCACCGCGACGCTCAGCGTCACGCCGATTCCCTTGGCGCCGTCGTTCCATCTGATTTCGACCGCCACGCTGGAAGACAACACCGTCCTTGCCAGCGGCGGCAGTCCCGGCGGCAGCAACCCGAACCTGATCTTGGTCCCCGGCTTCGCGTATGGCATTTCGAACGGCGCCGGCGGCACGACTGCCACGACGTTTACCGTCAGCGACTACAACAACGACTCGATCCCGTACAACGGCCTGTTCTCCGTGCCGCCGACGATTGCTTCCGACGGCACGTTGAGCTATCAGCTTAATCCGGACGTGTTCGGCGTGGCGACGCTGAAGGTCGTCGCCAGCAATGGCGCGGCGACTTCGGCCGCGCAGCAGACGACGATCACCGTCACGGCCATCGACGATCCGCCGACGCTGGATCCGATTTCGAGCCTCACGGTGTTGGACAATTCCGGCCAAAACGCCGTCTCTTTGACGGGGATCTCGGCCGGTCTCAACGAGTCGCAGGTCCTGACGATCACCGCGACGTCGAAGGACACGAGCATCATCCCCAACCCGACGATCAGCTACGCCAGCCCGAACGCGACCGGCCTGTTGTTCTTCACGCCGGTGCTCGGCAAAGCTGGAACCGTGAGGATCACCGTCACCGTGACCGACAACGGCAACATCGCGGCGGGCGGCTTGAACTCGTTCTCGCAAACCTTCGACGTCACCGTTCAGAGCACTGTGCCCGTGGCCAGCGGCGGCACCGTCACCATCGACGAAGGAAGCCAGGGGACGATCGCGCTGAACGGCGTCAACGGCGTGGGCGACAGCGGCACGCTGTCGGCGAAAATTACCAGCTTGCCCAGCGGCGGCACGTTGTACCAAACGTCCGACGGAATCACGCTCGGGTCGCCGATCACGTCCGTGCCGACGAACGTCTCGAACCCGAACATGCAGGTGATCTACGTCCCGAACGCCGGCCAGTTCGGCAGCCCCTTCGACAGTTTCCGCTTCGAGGTGACCAATGGCACGCAAACCTCGGCTCCGGCTACTGAAACCATTGACGTAACCCAGGTCAATCAGGCGCCGACCTTCACGGCCGGGCCGAACATTAACCTGGCGGCGGGCAATACGACCGCGCAGGTCTTCTCGGGTTGGGCCAAGAACATCTCGCCGGGCGCACCCAACGAATCGGCTCAAACGCTGACCTTCCTCGTCCTCGGCGATACGAATCCCAGCATGTTCAGCGTGCTGCCGGCCGTAGATCCGATTACCGGCAACCTGACATTCAGTCTGGCCGCCAACGCCAGCGGATCGGCCACGATCTCGCTGGTGTTGAAAGACAACGGCGGCACGGCGAACGGCGGCCACGACACCTCGGCGCCGCAGAGCTTCACGATTTCGGCCAGCGCGGCGCCCACGGCGAATCCGGAAACGTATATCGTCAACGACAGCGGCGCCAGTTTCGTCACTGCGGCCTCGGGAGTGCTGGCGAATGATTCCGATCCGAACGTCGGCGGCGTCATGACCGCGACGCTCGTTTCGGCGCCGAGCTTCGGCCGCGTGACGCTCAACTCCGACGGCTCGTTCAGCTACACGCCGGGCGGAAGCTTCGAAGGACTCGATCGCTTCACCTATCGCGATGTCGACGCCGGGCTGAGCAGCAACGTGACGACCGTCACGATCTGGTCTCACGAGGCGGCGATCGTCAACAAGTTCTACCAACAGGTCTTGAACCGAAACGCGGACGACGCCGGTTTGCAGTACTGGGCCAACCAGTTGCACAACGGCGCTCAGCCCGGCGCCATCGCACAAGGAATCTTCGAGAGCAACGAGCACCTGGACCCGATCATCACCCAGTACTACGAGCAATTCCTGCTCCGCGCTCCCGACCAGCAAGGGCTGACCTTCTGGCGCGACCAGGTCTGGAAGGTTTACGGCGGGCCGGAGCAAGTTATCGCCGGCATGATCAGTTCTCCCGAATTCTTCCAATCCGCCGGCGGAACCAACACCGGCTGGGTGACGCAGTTGTACCAGCGGCTGCTCAAACGGGCGCCCGACACGCAAGGGCTCCAATTCTGGGTCGGCCTGCTCGATCAGCATCAGGCGACCGAGTCGCAAGTGGTGCTCGGTTTCCTCAGCAGCACCGAGTATTACACGAATTTGGTCGACGGCTTCTTCCAGCAGTACCTCGAGCGGGCGCCGTCGTCGGCCGAGTTGGCTCAGTACTTGTCTCAGCTCCAGGCAGGGGCCAGCCAGCGGGCCATCCAAATCAAGATCGTGGATACGCCCGAGTACTTGAACAATCCGCCCGCTCCGGCCGTCGGAGCGGCGATTCGGTTGTACTACTAAGGACGGAGGAGAAGGGGGGTCGCTTTTTTCTTGACTTAGATGTAGCGCGAGATTTAATGGAACCTAAGCTCGTCCGAGTTCGGAACATACCGCCGGCGCCTGCCTCAAGGCCCTGCAGCGGGTTAAAGGCGCCAGGATGGCACTCTCGCCGGAGTTGCCGGCGTCGAGGCCGCGGGCTGTTGGTAATCGGCTTTTCGTCGACGGCGCCGAGTCTGATTCGTAAACGCCGCCGCCGCCGACGAAGTCTGCCGGTCAATGATCGAGCCGTGTCAGTTCGCCTGTGGCAAGATGTCGGCGGTGGTGCGCGCAGAGATAGCCTTGTATGACGGGCAATCGTCAGTCTGGGCTGAAATGGTAATTGGGGAGGACTTGGCACTTTACCTGGCCAGATAAAGTGGCAAGTATAGGATGTTTGCGTATTGCTATTAGAATGGCAGAAATAGAAAACTAAGGGGTTCTGCCTAACCTGTTCCGAGGCCGTCTGGTTGGAACAGGATTCCACCTAGGAGAAGAATTCATGGGGATGTGGCGTTCGCTTCACCCTTTCCATTCGTCCACGCCGAAACCCAGCCGACGCAGCAGCGTCAAGCGATCGAGCCGACGTCGCGCGCTCAAGCGCCGCGAGACGAATGCTTCGCGCGCAGGCCGGCGAGAACTGCAACTCGAACGCTTCGAAGAGCGTTTGCTGCTGACGGCTGCACCCCAGTTGTTGTCGATCCTGACCAACAGCAACGACGTGGTTTTTGCTCCCAACGCCGCCACGCAGCCGTTGACCACGGCGCCTCAAGAGCTTGATTTGCTCTTCAACGAAGGACAGGTGATCGATCCGGCGACGCTCGGCGGCATCCAGATCGTGCGCGCGGGCGTCGACCACACGCTGAACACCGCCGACGACGCGCCGATTCAGCCCGGTTACGTCGGCATCGGCTCGATTCCCAACGAGGTCGTGGTCCGGTTCGCTTCCACGCTTCCCGACGACCTCTATCAAATCACGCTGCTGGGTACCGGTCCCGATGCGCTGACCAACAGCAGCAATCCGCCCGTTCCCTTTTCCAGCGGCAACTCGACGCAACCCAACCAGCGAATCGATTTTCAGATCGACACGGCGCCACAGGTGCTGTCGGTCGTCCCCGAACCGATCACGCGCAATTCCGACGGCAGCCTGTCTCAGGCGACGGATACGATCGACGTTTATTTCAACAAGCCGATCCAACCGCTGCCGACGACGATCAATCAGCTCGATCCGCACCTGTTCCAACTGGTCGCCACGCAAAACACGGCCGATCCCACGGACGACCAGGTCTACACGCCGAACAACGTCAGCTTCGACCTTTCGACGAACATGGCGCAGCTCACGTTCGCTGCGCCGATCAGTTCCTTGAGCACCGGCTCGTTCCGCTTGCGAATCGGCGATAATCAGCCCGTGGCCACCGGCAGCAATGCGGCGCCGGTCACCGTTCCGATTACGGTCGGCTCGGCCGGTTCGACTTTCGGCGACGCGAACACGCTGACGCAAGATCCCGGACCCTATAACGTCGGCGATTTGAACGCCGTGTCGCACCAACTGTTGACGGGCGGCGTGATCGGGCCGGTCAGCGATTTGCCGGCGACGGCGACGCCGGGCGGAAATCTCGGCCCCGGGCTGAGCGGCATCCCGATCGACAACCACGTCGACCCCAACGCAGCGCAGCCCAGCGGGCAAACGCATTACGTGCCGACGATCACCTACAATTTTCCCGACATCTACGGCAGCGTTCCCGGCAATCCGCAACTGCACAACGTCATCACGCCGGCGCAACAGCAGTTGACGCGGGAGATCTTCCAGCTTTACAGCTACTATTACGGCGTGCAGTTCCAGGAGGTCGGCAGTGCGACGCTGGGCGCCGCCGAATTGGGCGTCGTCACCGGCGTGGTGCAGTCGCTCGACCAGTCGGCCCCCGTCGGTTTGACCGGCATCGCTCAGGCGCCCGCGACTCCTTTCCCAGTCACGCCTTTGGCCTCGCGCGGCGAAGCGTTGGCCGTGATGAACGCGGGTATCTTCAACACGGAAAGCCAATACGGCGGGCCGTGGTTCATGGAAGCCCTGCGTCAGATCGGGATCATGCTCGGGCTGACGAACGTCAACGGCGCGCCGCCGGGAACGGTGATGGGCGCGGGCGGCAACGACCCGGCCACGAATGCGCCGGCGGAGCCGGTGTTCCCCGGCAACGCCGACATTCTGCACGGCCGGTACTTGTACCAGCCGGACAGCAACGCCATCAACATGTACAAGTTCACCGTCACGACGCCCGGCGCGTTCAGCGCCGAGACGATCGCCCAGCGTCTGACCGACGCCAGCGGCGCGCCGGATACGAGCCTGCTGAACACCGTCTTGACGCTGTACAACGAGACGCACGTCATTCAACTGCCCACCACGGGCGCCAATCCGGTCGGCTCGGCGATCGTGCCGGGCAGTTCGTTTACGCTCAACGACGGAACATCCCCGGCGGTCACGTTCGCGTTCGACAACGGCATAACGCCGATCCCCGCGGGCGCCGTATCGATTCCTTTCACGGCGTCGCAGACCGCGCACGACGTGGCGTTGTCGCTGGCCCAAGCGATCAACGGTTACCTGACGACCCACAGTCTGAACGTCTCGGCCAACGTCGAATTCGATCGCGTGGTGCTCAGCGGGCCCTTGACGGTTACGCACAGCGCGTCGCAGGGTTCGGTCGCCTACAGCGTCGACCGCGAGATCGTCTCGCGCAACGACGACTATTTCGGAACCGATTCGTACCTCAAGCTGCAGCTTGCGCCGGGCAATTATTACGTGGCGGTGACCAGCACCGGCAACGCCAATTTCAACCCCAACGTGCCGGACAGCGGCGCCGGCGGCACGACGACGGGCGCGTACAACCTGCGGCTCGATTTCACGCCCACGCCCGTCAGCACGCTGACCGACGACGGCCTGTCGTTGATCGTGCCCAACGTGCCCCTCGGCGGACAAGGGGGCATTCAAAACCTCGACAAGTTCACTATTTCTACCGATAGCAACACCTCCGTGACGTTCCAGTTCGTCACGCAGGGTTCGACGCCGCAGACGGGCGTCACTGCCATTCTGGTGTCGCCCGGCGCCACGCAGGACCAGGTGGCGCAGGCCGTGGCGACGGCGATCGCCAATTCCGGCTTGACGACGCTGACCCTGCGCTACGACGGCCACGGCCAGGTGAACCTGGGCGGTTCGGCGACGACGACAATCACGACGTCCACGAGCGCCTTGGCCGTGTGGGGCACGGCGACTCGACACGTGCTCGAGGGCAATTCCGACGGCGCCAGCGGCGCTTACAATTTCTGGTTCGCCTCGAACGACGCCAGCACGATCTACGTCGATAAGCTGTCGGCGGCTACGGCCGATCCGACTTTGGGAACGATCGGCAATCCCTACAATACAATTGCCGGCGCCTTGCAAGCCGCGTCGGATCGCATCATTGCGCCGACGGGCGCCGCCTTGGCGACCGCGACGCCGCAAACGTTCGTAGTCAACGACGGCACGTACGCCGTGACGTTCGAATTCTCGGTCAACGGCGGCGCCGTCTCCGCCGGCAACATCGCGGTCTCCGTGCAATCGACCGACACGGCCGCCCAGGTGGCCCAGGAAATCTACAACGCCATTTTAGGCGCCGAACAAGGCGGCTATTTGACGCTCGGCCCCTCGTTTGCGCCGCCGGCCACGGACAGCGATTTCGTCGACGTGACCGGCGCCGCGTTCGTCGACGTCAAGAACGCTCCGGCGCTGTTGGCGGGCACGAAGATCGTGCGGGTCGTGGGCAACATCGGCGCCGACAACAGCCTGGGCGTGCCGATCAATCCCCAGCCCAGCGTGTCGACCTTGGCGCCGTCGGGTTCGGCCGGGCAAACGTTCAGCATCGCGGCGGGAACGCTGTCGCTCGTCTTCGAGTTCACGCAGGATCCGACCGCAACTCCCGGCAACCTGCTCGCCGACGGCAACTATGCGGTGGCGCTCGCTCCGGGCGCCTCGGCGCAAGACATCGCCAATGCCATGGCCGCGGCCATCAACGCTTCGCCGCTGGCTCAAGCGGACGGCGGCGCCGTGGCGGCGAGCGTGACGGGCGACGCCGTCGCGTTTCGCGTGAATTTGACGGGCGTCGGCCAGATCGCGATCAACGCCCAAAATACTCCCTCGCTGATCGCCGCCTCGAACGCGCAGCCCTACGAGATTGGCTACGACCAATTCACGCACCAGCCGCTGGCCGACGGCGGCGATTTGAACGTGCCTCAGGGCGTGACATTGATGATCGACGCGGGCGCCGTTTTCAAGATGGAAGGCGCCAACCTCAACGTGGGCCTCAATTCGCCGAATATCGATCGCAGCGGCTCCGCGCTGCAAGTGTTGGGCGCCCCGAGCAGCTCCGTCTACTTCACGTCGTTCCACGACAACCAACTCGGCGGCATTACCGATAACGTCACCGCCCCGTCGCCGGGCGATTACGGCGGCATCGTGTTTCACCAGCATTCCGACCTGGAAAGCCAGGGCATTTTCCTGAACACGGTCAATCACGCCAACATCCGCTATGCCGGCGGAACGGTCATCGTCGACGGCGTTCCGGCGGTCTACAACCCGATCTACCTCGACGGCTCGCGGCCCACGATCGACTACAACACGATCACGCTGAGCCACGACGCCGCAATGTCGGCCGACCCCAACAGCTTCCAAGAGACGATTTTCGGCAGCTCGGCCTACGACCCCGCCTCGATCAATCCCAGCATCGGCCCGTACGTCGCCGATTACAACCGCACCGGGCCCGATATTCATGGCAACCTGTTGTCGGCCGTGGTCCCCGGCGGAATGGCGATCGTGACGCCCGACGCCAGCCAGATCATTGCGGGCGAAACGTTCCTCGTGGAAACGATCGACGGCAGCGGCAACACGAGTTACGCGACGTTCGAGTTCACGACCAGCTCCGCGTCGATCGTCAATGGCAAGCTCGCCGACGGGAACTGGGCCGTGTTGTTCAAGCCCGGCAACCCGGCGCAGAACATCGCGGGCGACACGGCGCTGCAAGTCGCGACTGACATCGCCGACGCCGTCAATGCGGCCGGCATCGCCGGCGTGAGTGCGACGGTTCGCACGGTCACGTCGTCGGACGGAACGACGGCTCAGGAAGCCGTTTTGGCGGGGGTTTCCAAGATCGAACTCCCCTCGTCGCGAACTTTCAACGCGCCGACCGGCCAGTCGATCGTCGACGGCCAGACCTTTACGATCGTCAACCCCGTCAGCGGGTCCGACACGGTTTTCGAATTCGACAATACGGGGGCAGTCGCGGCGGGACACGTCGCCGTGCCGTTCCTGGCGTCCGATTCCGCCACGGCCCTGGCGGGCAAAATCGCCGCGGCGATCAACGGCTCCAGCACTGGCGTAGGCGCCATTGCTTTGGGCAACGTCGTTATGTTGACTTCGGTGCCGAACATCGCGGTGTCGACTACAGGCTCGGTGATCGCCGGCCTACAGTCGCTCACAGTCCCCAATGGGAATCTGCTTACCGCAGGTTCAACGTTCTCCATTACCAACAAGAGCAATGGGGCTATTACGGTCTTCGAGTTCACGACCAACGCCGCGTCGGTCGTCAACGGCAAGCTCGCCGACGGCAACTACGCGATTGTATACGCCTCCAGCGATCAGGCGGCGACGATCGCTGCCGCAGCGGCCGCCAAAGTGAACGATCTCGGCTTGGGCTTTGCGGCGATCGCTTCCGGCGCCAATATCGTGCTGACGGGCCTCTCGGATTTCCGCTTCGCTTCGCCCCTCTCGCTGGATTCGTCGATCGTCGCCAACACGGTAAACGGTCTGTTCGTCCGCACGCAAAACGTGCAAGGGCAGACGCCGGAAACCCTGGACGTCGCCGCGAGATTCACGGCGACCGACATCGTCTACGTGATCAGCGACAACCTGGTCATTCAAGGCAATCCGGGCGGCCCGGTCGGCAGCACGCCGCGAATCGCCGGCCGGCTGGCCATCGATCCGGGCGCGATCGTAAAATTGCTCGGCGCCCGGATCGAGGTGCAAATGGGCGCCAACCTGATCGCCGAAGGCGACGCCAACCAACAAGTCGTGTTCACGTCGTTGCACGACGACAGTTTTGGCGCCGGCGGCACGTTCGACACCGATGGCGACAACTACAAACTTTCGGCGCCGCCGGCCGTGGCGCAGCCGGGCGATTGGTCGGGAATCTATTTCGCGCCGACCTCGCGCGGCAGTCTCGATTACGCGAGACTGGCCTATGGCGGCGGAAGCAGTTCGATTGCCGGCGGGACCGACAATTTCGACGCCATTGAAATCCGCCAGGCGCAGGTCCGAATCGCCGACAGCACGATCGCAAACAACGCCGCCGGCCTGGCGACGACGCCCACCCGCGACGGCCTGCTGGCGAACGACAGCGCCGCGATCTACGTGCTGGGCGCCCAGCCGACGATCGTCAACAACGTGCTGCTCGACAATTACGGCGCCGCCATCAGCATCAACGCCAACTCGCTCACCAGCGACGTCATACCCGACCCTGGCCGCAGCACGGGCGCCATCCAGCAGTACGCCCAGTTCGACGACAATCGCGGGCCGCTCGTGAGGCTGAACCGCATCGGCAACATCGAAAATCGTCCGGCAATCAACGGCATGCTGGTTCGGGGGGCCACGCTCGACACTTCGTCCGTCTGGGACGACACTGATATCGTGCATGTGGTCGAGAATCAGATTTCCGTGCCCAACGTCGATTCGCGAGGCGGCTTGCTGCTCGAAAGCAGCGCCTCGCAAAGCCTGGTCGTCAAGCTGCAAGGCGACAACGCGGGCTTCACCGCAACGGGTACGCCCTCCGATATTCAGAATCGCATTGGCGGTTCCGTGCAAGTCGTCGGCACGCCGGGACATAATGTGATTCTAACCTCGCTGCTGGATACCACGGCAGGGGCCGGTTTGACGCCTGGCGGGCAGCCACAAAACGATACGAACAATACGGGCGTGGGGACGCCTGCCGATACGCCGCCCACTTTCCCGCCGTCCGGCGGACAGCTTACTGTTACGCCTTCGAACAACGCGGCGGCGCTGGTGAATTCCATGCTGTTGCGGCCGCTTCCCTCTGGAGTCACGGTGGCCGGCACTAACTATGTCGGCGGAGCGACCGAGGCTGGGACGTACATCAACGGCGACGGAGTGCCGCTGCAAATCCCGCAGAAGGGCGCCATCCTGACGACCGGCATCGCCCAAATTCCCGCGCAAAACACGAGCACCGACTTCGGAGCCGACCTGGGACTGCCGGGCGATCCTAGACTTTCAGCGTTGATCGGCGGCACCCCGACTTACGACGCGTGCGAGTTGACGTTCACCGTCAACGTCGATCCGTCTTCGTCCATCAAGTCGGGCATTTTCGAGTTTCAATTCGGCAGCGACGAGTATCCAGAGTTCGTTGGCTCTTTCAACGACGTTCTGGCCGGCTTTATCGACGGGTCGCCCACGTCGAACTTTTTGCACGATTCAAAGGGCAATCTGGTGTCGGTGAATAGTGCTTTCTTCGACATCAATAATAACGTTCAATTGCCGGCCAAGTCGCCGCTCAACATTGAATACGACGGCATGACTTCCGGGCTCAGAGCGTCGTTCCCTCTGCACTCCGGATTGAATACGATCACGATCGCGATCGCCGACGCCCTGGACGGAATCCTTGATTCCGGCGTTCTCATGACGGATCTGCACTTCAGCACGCAGAGCGTTGGGGCGGGCGGCGTCACACGCGCGGGGGCCTCGTCGGGCCAGTGGAACAGCATCACGCTGGACCAGAATTCCAACGATACCAACGTCGCCGTCGTCAACGAAGCCGAACCGGCGAATACCGGCGGCGTCGATACGAACGGCACGGTCGCCACGGCGCAAAACTTGGGCGTGATGGCGCCGAACATGAAAAGCGGCGACGACACCGAGCGCTTGGGCTTCGTGGTCAATGGCGCGATCAGCCCGAACGCTCCGGGCGACATGGACATGTATCGCTTCCAGGCGCAGCCGGGCACGCAAGTTTGGCTCGATATCGGCAACACTTCGCCGGGCTTGGACACGGTGCTCGAACTCGTCGACGCCAACGGCACCGTGCTCGCCCGCAGCGACAACTCGGGCCAAGAGGCCGCCAACCCCGCGTTGTTGCAGGCGGAATTGCCTGGCAATCTGGCGCAAACCATGCCGGCCGATACGCTGCTGCACGGCCTTTACGATCCGAACAGCGCCGCCGATCCGGCGCTGCGCGACCTGAACTCCACGAATCCCTACGACGCCGGTTTCCGCCTCGTGTTGCCGGGCACGCTCAATCCGAGTCAGCCGCTGAACAACTATTACGTCCGCGTGCGGAGCCGCGGCGCCGATTCGCACTACAACGACCTGGGCAAGGGCCTGAGCAGCGGCGTCTATCAACTGCAAGTGCGGCTGCAAGAGCAGGAGGCGTTCCCCGGCTCGACCGTCCAGAACGCCGACATTCGCTACGCCACCAACGGCATCCAAGTCATCGGATTGCCCGCTCATTCTCCGCTGATCGCCGAGGCGGGCTCGAGCCAGGCGGCTCACAACACGATGGCGACGGCCCAAGATCTCGGCAACTTGCTGACCACCGACCGCAACGCGATCGGAGTGAGCGGCAACCTCTCCTCCGGCACGACGCAGGACTGGTACAAGTTCGAATTGAACTACAACCTGGCCCAGGTGATCGCCGGGTTGAACAGCGGGGACAAAACGTTCGCCACGATGTTCGACATCGACTATGCCGACGGCCTGGCGCGCCCCAATACGACGCTCTCCGTTTTCGATGCCGCCGGCAACTTGATCTACGTCGGCCGCGACTCGAACATCGGCAACGATCAGCCGCTGCCTGGGCAAAGTTCGACCAGCGCCTTGACGGATCTGACGCGCGGTTCGGCGGGCCAGCTCGATCCGTTCGTCGGCACGGTGCAATTGCCCGCCGGACCGACGCGGACCTATTACGTCGCGATCAGCTCCGACGCCACGCTGCCCACGGCGCTCAACGCCACGTTCGTCAAGGGCGCGGCGCAGCCGCTGATCCGGCTGGAACCGATCGACTCGCTCAACCGCATCGTCGAAGATCACATCGGCAGCCAGGGCGGACAAACGGCGCAGGATCCCAAGTCGCTCACGGCCGCCTTCAACGGCAACACCAGCAGCCAGGCTGGCATCGATCAGCTCAACAGCTCGGCCACGCCCTTTTCGCTGTCGGACGTGACGCTGTTCGTCGACCAGGCCGGCAACAACGGCCACTTGGAGACGGTCAACCCGTTCACGGGCCAGAGCGAAACCGACATCAACCCCGTGCCTAGCAGCGGTTCGGGCTACGGCGACATTGCGATGCGCAACGACGGCCAGTTGTACGGCTTTTCGTTGGGCACGATCAGCGCCGGCGGCGGCAACTACAACCTGATCGATACCGGAACGGCCGCGATCAACACGCAAGGCAACGGCGGCATCGTCACGTATGCTTTCAACAACGCCAACCCGCCCGTGCTGACGGCGAATAACACCGGCGTGCAAATCAACGCCATCGCCTTCGATCAATCGGGCGGCCCCAACAATCGGCTGTTATTCGGGGTGGGCAGCTATGCCGGCGGGAACGGCGTGTCGGGCTTTGCCAACGGCCTGTACGAATTCAATCCCAACACGGGCGCGGTGCTGGGCGCGACGGGCAACGCCACGAACCCGACCGATCCGCCCCCCAAAATCCTCAACCTGCTGGGCGGCCCCGGCGGGCAAATCACCGGCATGGCGTACGTGAACGGCACGCTGTACGCCGTGACCAGCCTGGGCGGCTTGTTCGTGATCAACAATCCGCAGGGCAACGCCTCGGCGACGTACGTCGGCACGGCGACCGCGCTGGCGGGCGTGAACTTCACCGGCTTGACGGCCGGTCCGCCCGACGTGGCAGGCGGCAAATACGCCAGCGATCTGTTCGCCACCGACGCCAGCGGCAAGCTGTGGAGCTTCGACACCGCAGGCATCCTGCAGAAGGTGTTCGCCAACGGCGCGGCGAGCATTTCGCTGGGCGCGACCAATCTGGTCGGGCTGGCGTTCTCGACGCTCGATTACAACTTGTGGCACGTGACGAACCATCGCGGAACGGACGCAGGCCACGGCATCAACGTGGCGCCCGACCAGAGCCGCGATCCCGCTTCGGCCAACCAACCGCAGGCCGGAAATACGAGCTTTTACTTCGGCCTCGAGGCGCCGCCGAGCGCCGATCCGAATTCGCTCAACGCCAATTCGCAGCCCGACGCGGGCAACTACGCCACCAACCCGAGCGTTTATCACACTTATAACTTGCCCGGCGGCGCACAAGGCAGCCTGGTCAGCAACTCCTTCAGCCTGTCGAACTACACGGCCGGCGACAAGCCGACGCTGTATTTCAATTACTTCCTGGACACGCAGCAAGCCAGCGCTACGCCCGCCGATCCGACCGGCATGCGCGACAGCGCCCGCGTGTTCGCCTCGGTCGACGGCGGCAAGACCTGGCAAATGCTCGCCACCAACGATCCCGAAGTTCCGACTTCGAACACCGACCCGAACGGCGAATTGCCCAGCTATCAGAGCGCCAGTTCCAACACGGGTTCGGGCGATCCCCGGCAGCAGGTGCAGCAGTTGTTCGACGGTTCGGGAAGCTGGCGCCAAGCCCGGGTCGACCTGGGCGCTTACGCCGGTTACAGCCATATTCAGTTGCGGTTCGATTTCAGCACCGCCGGCTCGATGGGCCAAGGCTTGCCGGGCGACAATTTCGGCGATCCGACGAGCCCCCAGCGCGGTCAGAACAACGCGCACGAGGGCTGGTACGTCGACGACATTACCGTGGGCTTCGCCGAGCGCGGCGAGATGGTCACCGGCGCGACGGCGAACTCGACGTTCTTCACCGTGCCGCAGAACCAGAACGTCGGCGCGCCGCAACAGATTCTGAGCGGCCCTTATCAACTGGAAATTCGCCAAGGCACGAGCTACGCACAAACCGTCAATCCGCTGACGCCCGACATCACGCTGACCCAATCGTTCGACACCAACGACCGGCTCGCCAGCGGCTTCACGATCATCGCCCCGGCGGGCTCCGCCGTCACGGATGGAGAAACCTTCACGGTCGGCGACGGCGTCCATACCGTGACGTTCGAGTTCGATAACGACAACAGCCTGCAGCACGCCGGGGACGTGGCCGTGCCCTTCCAGTCCTCGTACACCCAGGCGCAAATGGGCGCCGCCATCGCCGCGGCCATCAACGCCAATTTGACGTTGAAGGGCGTGACGGCCGGGACGGTCGACAATTCCGTGCTCAATTTGACCGCTCCGACGGGCGCCTCGCTCACCGACGGCCAGACATTCACCGTCGCCGACCAGTCGGGCCACAGCGTGGTTTTCGAATACGACAGCAACGGCAGCGTGCAAGCCGGACACGTCGCCGTGCCATTTGCGCTTACGTCGACCTCGGCCGACGTCGCCGCCAGCATTTCCGCGGCCATCAGCAACGCATCGTCGCTCGTCGGCCTGAACGTCAACGTCATCGCAACCGGTTCGACGAGCCTCGTGGTTGTCGGCGGCGTGGCGTCGAGCACCGTCACGGGCGATCGCGTGGAAGTGTACGGCGCGGCGGCGGTTTCCGCGATCAACGCCGTGCAAGGCAATATTTCCGTTTCCTTCAACAATCCGTCGACCTCGACGACGAACGTCAACCACGGCTCGGTCTCGGAGAACGGCGGCACGACCTCGATTTGGGTCGCCAGCAGCGCGCCCGCCGGAAACCAGACGACCGTGACGCTCAGCGCGATCGATCTGGCCAAAGCCGCGGGGATCAACCCGCCTTTGAGTTCGAACGTCTCGTTCCAGTACAACAGTCAGTCGGGTCCGTCGATCGCGCTCACGCTCACCGGCGGTCAGCCGCAGTTGGTCGTAGTGACCGGCTTGCCGCAAATGGGCGCCAACAACCAGCCGCTCGCCGACGGTCCCCAAGCCGTGGAACTCGTCGCTACGGCCGCCGGCTACAGCAGCAACAGCGCCACGATCGACGTGACAGACGATCCGACGCTGCTGCCGGCGCTCGGCGTCACCATCGACTCGCCCAAATCGATCGCGGAGAACTCGGCGACGCCGATCGAGGCGACAATCACCTTGAACACGCCGCCGCTCGATCACGATCTGACCGTGAACGTGCAAAGCCTGAATCCGGGCGCCGCCGCGACCCCCGCCGTCGTGACGATTCCGGCCGGCCAAACCTCGGCGACGTTCCCCATCACTGCCGTCGACAACAACGTAATCAATCCGGGCGGCAAGCAAACCGCCGTGATCCTGGCGACGGCCGCGGGCTACCTCGGCGGCAGCGACACGCTGACCGTTCTCGACGACGGCGATGGCCAGATTCCGTTCAACTCGGCGCCGACTTATCTTCCGCAGGGCCCTTCGCACATCATCAACGGGCAGGCGGAGAACGTGCCGGACCCGGCTAATTCCGGCGCCAGCAACCCGGTCGAAGGGTCGATCGAAACGGTGCTGGCCAACCCGTCGAACCCCAACGTGGTCTACGTGGGCACGGTCAACGGCGGCATTTGGAAAACGACCGACGCCATGGCCGCCGGCGGTCCGACCTGGACGCCGCTGACCGACAACATGCCTTCGATGTCGATCGGGGCCTTGCAGTTCGATCCGACCGACGCCACGCACCAGACCTTGATCGCCGCCATCGGCCGCTTCAGCAGCTTCGCCTTCGCGGGCGGCACGCTCGACGGCCTGCTGCGCTCGACCGACGGCGGGCAAACTTGGACCCAGATCGATCCGGGCGGCTTCTTCAATGGCAAGAATTTGACCGGCGTCGCCGAACGCGGCCAAACGATCGTCGCCACCGACAACGGCTTCTTGGGCGGCAACGGCGGCTTGTACGTGAGCAGCGACGGCGGCGCCACGTTCACGACCGTTTCCGGCACGCCGAACAGCGGTTTGCCCGACGGGCGCGTCACCGATCTGGTGGCCGACCCGAACGACAACAATCGCTTGTACGCCGGCGTGCTGGGCTCATCGGGCGGCATTTTCACGAGCACCGATCGCGGGCAAACCTGGAACAACATCACGCCCTCCGGATTGACGCTGAATTCTTTCCCGTTCAATGACAACATCCGCATTGCCGTCTCGGCGACCGCGGGAAGCCCGGTCTATTTCGGCTACGTCAACAACGGGCATTTGGCCAATCTCTACCGCTCGGGGGATTTCGGCACGACTTGGCAGGCGTTGGACTTGCCCACCACCAACGAGAACGGCACCACCGAAGGCTTGCAGCCGGGCGCTGGAGACGAGAATCCAGGCGGTCAAGGCGTGATCCATTTTTCAATCGCCGCCGACCCGACGAATCCCGATTTGGTGTACGTGGGCGGCGACCGCCAGCCGGGGCCGGGCGATGGTTCGGCCACGTTCCCCAACTCGTTGGGCGCGCTGAATTATTCAGGACGCTTGTTCCGCGGCGACGCATCCAAGCCCAGCGGCAGCCAATGGACGTCGTTGACCCACGTAGGCACGGCGAGCGACAGCGCTCCGCACGCCGACTCGCGCCACCTGACGTTCGACGGCAACGTGTTGCTGGAAACGGACGACGGCGGCATTTACATGCGGACCAGCCCGCAATCGTCCAGCGGCGACTGGTTCTCGTTGATCGGCAACCTGCAGGTCAGCGAATTGCACAACATCGCCTACGACACGAACACCAAGACGATCATCGCCGGGGCCCAGGACGTCGGCACGCCGGAGCAATTGCCGGGCAGTACGACCTGGAACGACTTCGCGCAAGGCGACGGCGGCGACGTAGCGGTCGACGACAGCAACGCGGGCTATTCGATTCGCTATGCCAGCTATCCGGGCCTCGGCGGCTTTTCGGCCACGACCTACGATGCCAACGGCAATCAAATCGGCCAGACCTCGTACCCCTCGTTGATCGTCAACGGCGCCGGCGGTCAGGACATTTTTCAGTACGACGTCGGCTTGCCGTTCGTCACGACATTCAAGCTCAACGCCATTGATCCGACGCGGATGGTGTTCGGCGGCGGCAGCGCCGTCTACGAATCGCTCGACGACGGCAATACCGTGACCAGCTTGGGCGTCGGCGGCATACCAGGCGGAATTTCGGGCGCGGCGATGGCCTATGGCGGACGGATCGTCGATCAGTTCGGCAACGTGGCCAACAATCCCAACGTGCTCTGGGTCGGCGCCGGCAACCAGGTGTTTCTGCGGACCACGGCCGGCGGGCCGTTGGTGCAGTCGAACTACACGGGCGGAACCGTGACCAGCCTGGCGATCAACCCCAACAATTGGCAGCAGGCCTTCGTCACCGACGCCAACGGTCATGTCTGGATGACCACCGACCAAGGCGCCAGCTTCATCGATATCTCGGGACCGGCGGGCGGCGCCACTTCGTTCACCACGTTGACGAGCGACCCGCACAGCGTGGCCTTCGTGCCGGGCTTGACGAGCGGCACGCTGTTCGTCGGCGGCATCGACGGAGTCTATTCGACGCCCATCGGCAGCAGCGGCGCCTCGGGCGCCTGGGCGCGATACGGCCAGGGCCTGCCGCACGTGCCCGTCTACGGCTTGGAGTACGTGCCGAGCCAGCAATTGTTGGTGGTGGGCACGATGGGGCGCGGCGCCTTCTTGACGAATGCGCTCGGGGCTTCGGGCAACCTGAGCGTCACCGTCAACGGCGCAAAGCAGGTCAGCGACGACTCGAACGTGCTGACTCAGGAGCTGACGATCACTCGCAACGGCTCGTCCGGCGATTTGACGTTCTCGCTGACCTCGAGCGACCCGACGCTGGCCTCGGTTCCGGCAACCTTAACGATTCCCGACGGCAAGTCTTTAGTGTCCGTCGACGTAACGATCTCCGACAGCGCCGTCGCCCAATACCCGGCCACGGTCGTGTTCACGGCGTCGGTGGGCGGGCTGAACAGCATTTCCGACAGCCTGGACGTCGTCCCCAACGGCGACGACAGCAGCGGTTCGAGCACGCCGACGGACGCGGATACCCCGTCGCTGACGGTCAGCATTCCGCCCGGCTCGCAGGTTCAAGCCGACACGGGCGTCAATTCGGTGGTCGCCACGGTCACGCGCAACAGTCCGACGACCTATCCGCTGACGGTGTACTTGCTGAGCAGCGATCCGAGCGAGGCGTCGGTTCCGGCCACCGTCGTGATTCCGGCCGGACAGACGTCGGTCAGCTTCGTGGTCGGCGCGGTCGATCAGTTTGCCGGCGACCTTTCGCGTCTGATCACGATCACCGCGGCGTCCAGCGGCTTCGTCAGCGGCTTGGATTCGCTGACCGTGAATCCGGCGAAGCATATTTTGTCTTACGATCGGCTGGGAGATCCCAACCTGCTGCGGCAGCAAGGGCAGGTCGTATTGCAGGACAACAAGATCTCCTCTTCGCTCGACTACGGCATCGTGGTCGAGGCGGCGCCTCGCGATTCGGTCACGGGTCAATCGGTCCCAGGCGCGGTGCAGAACTTGAGCACGCTGAACACGGCGCGGCTGACGCCGGGCGCCACGATCGAGAACAACTTGATCGTCGGCGGCGGGCAAGGCGGCATCGATTTCCTGGGAGATCCCAATTCCACCTCGGCTGCGCTGGCCGCCGTGCCGTTCGGTCGAATCGTGAACAACACGATCTACGGCGCAGCGACGCCGACGGGCATCGGCGTCAACGTAGCGCAGAATGCCAGCCCCACGATTCTCAACAACATTTTCGCCAATCTGGCCACGGGCGTCAGCGTCGACAACACGTCCGGCACGACCGTCGCCCAGCGTTCGGTCTATCAGAACGACGGCACGAATCTCAGCGGTTCGGTCTTCGGCGGCTCCGACGTGAACAGCCTGGCCCTGTCTTCGACGGCGAAGCTCTTCGCCAACGCCGCCGCCGGCAATTTCTATCTGCTGCCCGGTTCGCCCGCCATCGACAGCGCGCTGAATTCGATCGCCGAGCGCAGCGCCATGCACGCGGCCAAGACCCTGACGGGGATACCCGACTCGCCGATCGAAGCCCCGGCTTACGATTTGTACGGGCAGTTGCGCACGGCCAACCCGCAAACCACGCCCAACGGCGTGGGCAGCACGCAATTCAAGGATCGCGGCGCCATCGAAGCCGTCGACTTCACCGGCCCGACGACGACGTTGGCGAACCCGATCGACAACGGTTCGAACGATCAAGATCCGGCCCTGAACGTCGTTCACGACGTCGGCGTCTCGCTGACCGACTTCGAGATCCAGTTCAGCGACGCCAATGGCGTCGGCGTCGACGACTCGACCATCGACAGTTCGAAGTTCGTGCTGTATCGAAACGGCACGCTGCTGCAGCCGGGCATCGACTATTTCTTCCGCTACGACGTCAACACCAAGACGGCCTTTTTCACGCCCGCCACCGGCACGTGGCTCAACGGCAGCGTCTATACGATCGCCGTCAATAACGGCGTTCATTTCGATCCGTTCAATACTTCGACGCCGGCGAATTCGAGCAACGGCGTCAAGGATTTGGCCGGCAACCTGCTGCAGGCGAACTCTTCGACCGGCTTCACGCGGTACGATATCTTGCTGCAGAGCGCCAGCGGCGACGCGCCTTCGATTGGCGTGCCCGGCGTCCAGAACGTGCCTGAGAACGGCCCAACCGCCGCGAACTCGCTCGTCTTCAGCAGCGCGAAAGGCAACGCCGTCACCGTGTTCAACATCGATGCGCCGAGCAACCCGGTCGCCGTCACCTTGAGCACCAACCAAGGCACGCTGACGCTCGCCGGGGTAAGCGGTCTCAGCGGCGTAAGCGGCAACAATTCGGCCTCGATCTCGTTCACCGGCTCGCTGACCGCCATCGACGCGGCTTTGAACGGCTTGACGTTCGTCCCGACGACCTACTTCAACGGGTCGGCGGCCATTTCGATCACCGCGACCGACACGGTCCGGAATTTGACCGGTTCGAACACGGTCAACATCGCCGTGATCCAGGTCAATCAGCCCCCCTATCTCACGCTGCCGCCCAGCCCGTCGATCTCCGAAAACACGGGCGTGATCTTCTCCACGGCCAATGGCAACTCCATTACGATGGGCGATGTCGATGCCAACGGCGGCGTCGAGCAGGCGACGCTGACGGTGCTCAACGGCGCGGTCACGCTCGCTGAGAAGACGGGCCTGACGCTGCTCACGGGCACGGGTTTCGAAGATACGACAGTCACCATCCAGGGTACGTTGGCCGCGATCAACGCCGCCTTCAACGGCTTGATCTTCACGCCCGCCTTGAACTTCGCCGGCACGGCGTCGATTCAGTTCTCGCTCGACGATTTGGGCAACAGCGGCAACGGCCCGCTTGGGCAGGCCGGCGTCTACCCGCAAACGTCCTCGTTCACGCTGGAGATCAACGTCACGCCGATCAATCAACCGCCGTACGTCAAGCAGCCGAATCCGCTGAATAACTTGACGGTCAGCGAGAACGCGCCGCCGTCGGTCATCGACCTGACGCAGGTCATCGGCGATCCGGACACTTCCATTTCGCCGCCCGAGAACTACCCGACCATCTCCGTGACGAGCAACTCCAACCCGGGCCTGGTCTCGGTGAGCATCGATCCGACCACGCACTTGATGACGTTGACCTACGGCCTCGACCGATTCGGTCAGACGTCGATCACGCTCACGGCGGTCGACGCCGGCGGCAACCATCCCTCGCTGACCTATACGTTCAAAGTTACGGTCAACAAGGTGGAACTGCCTCCCCAGACCAACAACGACGGTTACGTTTACGCCATCGGCACGCCACTGGTCGTCACGGCGCCGGGCGTGTTGGGCAACGACGTGGAACTCAACCACGAGCCGCTCAAGGCCGTGTTGTTCAACGTGCCGGCCCACGGCAAGCTGACGCTGAACGCGGACGGCTCGTTCACGTACATTCCCGACGCGGGCTTCGACGGGCGCGATAGTTTCGTCTACTACGCCGACAACGGCAGCTTCCGCACGGCCGCCACCGTAACGCTGGACAGCCCGACCTCGCAATGGGTGGCTCGCATGTACACCGAAGTGCTCGGCCGGCCGAGCACCCCGAGCGACGACGAAATCAATAACTGGGTCAGCCAAATCGACCACGGCGAAAGCCGCTCCCAGGTGGCTCAGTTCTTCGTCACCAGCGCGGAACGGCGCAGCAGAATCATCGACCAATTATATCAAGCCTACTTGGGCCGCGCGGCCGACCCGGCCGGCCTGAATTACTGGCTGAGCGTCTGGGCGGCCAACAGCGGACCCGAGCAAGTGCAGGCCGGCATTATCGGCTCGCTGGAGTATTTCAACACGGCCGCACGGGAATTGCCCAACCTTTCGCCCGCGGCGGCCTGGGTCACGAAGCTCTACGAAAACCTCTTGCACCGCGATCCGGGACAGGACGAAGTCGACTATTGGACGACGGTCATTCAGAGCACGTCGCGAGAGGACGTGGTGCTGGGCTTCGTCACCAGCGACGAGTATCGCCTGGGCCTGATGCGAGGCATTCCCGACTTCCCCGGCCAACCGAGCTTGCCGGGCTGGTACGAGCAGTATTTGCACCGTCCGATCGACAATCCGGGCGCCCAATTCTGGCTGGCCCAGATGAAGGCCGGCTACCCGCAAGAAGCCATCCTGGAAGGCATCGTCTCCAGCGACGAATACTTCAATCGGGCGTAACGTCTTTGGAGGAATTCCGCATGCTTCGCCGATTGCTTGCGGGCGGCTGCTTCATCGGCCTGTTCGCGCTGGCGCCGCTCGCGACAGCGTCGGCCGACGAACCGGCGGCTTGGGCCGCCGCCCATCTCGATGAGCTGCTGGCGCTCTACAAACACTTTCACCAGCACCCGGAGCTTTCTCTCGAAGAGCGAGAGACGGCCGCCCGCGTGGCCGATGAATTGCAGGCCGCAGGGGCCCAGGTCACGCGGGGCCTGGGCGGCCACGGGGTCGTGGGAGTGCTTGCCAACCGAAAAGGGCCCACGGTTCTGATTCGCACCGATTTAGACGCCCTGCCGGTCACCGAGCAGACGGAGCTGACCTACGCCTCGACGGTCAAGGTCAAGGACGCTCGCGGGACCGAGACCGGCGTCATGCACGCCTGCGGCCACGACATCCACATCACCAGCCTGATCGGCGTGGCCCGCTATCTCAACGAACATAAAAACCGCTGGCAAGGCACGGTGGTGTTCATCGGCCAACCGGCGGAAGAACGCGGCGAAGGCGCGCTGCAAATGCTCAACGCCGGTCTGTTCGAGAAGTTTCCCAAGCCCGACTACGCCCTGGCCATGCACGTCGACGCGACCCTGGCCGCCGGCAAGGTCGGCTATCGGGCGGGCTACACGTTGGCCAACGTCGACAGCGTCGATATCAAGCTGCGCGGCCGCGGCGGGCACGGCGCCTTTCCGCAAACGACGGTCGATCCGATCGTGCAAGCGGCGCGGTTGATTCTCGACCTGCAAACGATCGTCAGCCGCGAAATCAAGCCCACCGAGCCGGCCGTGGTCACGGTCGGCTCGATCCACGCCGGCACGAAGCACAACATCATCAGCGACGAATGCGACTTACAATTGACCGTTCGCAGTTTTTCCGACGAAGTCCGCCAGCACCTGCTCGACGCCATTCGACGCAAGGCTGCGGCGACCGCCGCCAGTTCGGGCGCCCCGGAACCGACCGTCACGGTGTCGGAAGGCACGCCGGCCATGTTCAACGACGAAAAGCTGGTCGAACGCGTCGTGCCGGTGTTTCAGAAGCTGTTCGGCGAGGAGCGAGTCGTCCCTTCCGAAGCGTCGATGGGCGGAGAAGATTTCAGCCGCTACGGCCTGGCAGGCGTGCCGATCTTCATGTTCCGCGTCGGTTCTGTCGACGCCCATCGCCTGGCCGGCTACGAGCGGATCGGCCAGCCGCCGCCCTCGCTGCACTCGGCCGTGTACTACCCCGACCCCGAGCCGACGCTGGGCGCCGGCGTGACGGCCATGGCTGCGGCCGCGCTGGATTTGTTACAGGTCAAGCCATGAGCGCTGCCGCAGCGCGAAGAATCGCTCCGGGGCTTTTGCTCTGGCTCGTCGCGTATCTGGCGACGATGGCGGGGTTGGCCGCGGCGCTGGTCTACGTTCGCCGGCAGACGGTCGCTCAACTGAGCAGCCCCAAGGCAATGGCCGACTGGCAAGCCTGGAAAGCCGAGACCGAGCGGCAAGCCGAGCGGCCCGGCGCATCAGGCCGCCGCCCTGTGCGCAGCGACGAGCCGCCGGCGCTGGTCTTGCTGCGAGATCACTTCGCGCCGATCATGGCCATGAGCTTGACCGTGGCCACGTTCCTGTTCGGGTTCCTGGCGATGATCTTGCGCGGCGCCGTACGAGGTTCGAAATGAGCGCCGTGCCTGCCGCAGCCTCCACTTCGCGCCGCGGACCGCCGCCGCCGGTCAGTTGGCGTAGCTGGCCGCTGGAAGAGGGCGGGCTGTCCGCCTGGCTGCTGTCGGTCCTCGCCGTGACGATCATCGTCGCCTGCGGCTTGACCACGGGCAGCGTGCAGTGGGCGCTCGTCGCCTGCGGCGTGTTGGCCGCCTCGGCCTGGCGGTTCTTCATCCCCGTGCATCTCGAACTCAACGCCCAAGGCGTGTTCCAGGAAGTTCTAGGCCGGCAACGACGGATCGTTTGGCGGGCGTTCGAGAGCGGAGAACTGTGCCGCGAAGGCGTGTATTTGCGGTTCGCAGGCGGATCCTTCGCGCTGAACCGCGGGCTCTATCTCCCTTGGGGAACGCACCGCGCCGAGGTGATGGCCTTCGTCGATTACTATCTGACGCAAGCCCGGCAGCCTGATCGCCACTACGGATTCGAAATCGGGCGTTGAAGCGCCGCGCCCGATACATCAACCCCTCTCCCAAAGGGAGAGGGATTTGCCGCCGCGAGAATTCGCCCGTCGACCACGTGCGCGGCTGTCACCGTCGCAAAACGGCCGAAAGGCGCCAGCCCGGCGGGCGCCTCGACGACGGCATAGCGACAGCTCGTGCCGTAGATATATCCGGGCCGCTCGGGGACGGGCGACTCGACCATCACTTGCAGCTCGCGGCCGACGAGGCTCTGGTAATAGCGCTCGGCCAATCGCCGCTCCAGTTCGCGCAGCCGCTCGACCCGTTCGGCCTTGATCGGAGGCGAAACCTGGTCGGGCATTTCCGCGGCCGGCGTCGTGCGGCGAGGGCTGAAGGGAAAGATGTGAATCTTCGAGAAGCCGACCTCCTCGGCCACGCGGCATGTCTCCAGAAAGTCGGCTTCGGTCTCGCCGGGAAAGCCGACGATGATGTCGGTCGTCAAGGCCGGTTGATCGAGCGACTGGCAAACCAGTCGGCAGCGGCCGACGAAGCGCCGCGCTCCCCAGCGGCGGCGCATGCGGCGCAAGATACGATCGGAGCCGCTTTGCAGCGAAACGTGTAGATGCGGGCAAACCCTTTGCGGGTGTTCGGCCATCGTCGCGACCAGTTCGCGCGTGACCTCGGTGGCTTCGATGCTCGACAAACGCACGCGGAAGTCGCCATCCAGCCGGGCGATGCGGTCGACGAGTTGGGCCAGCCGCAGCCAGTCGGTTTTCGGTCGGCCGCGGCTGAAGTCGACGCCGTAGTGGCCCAAGTGGATGCCGGTCAAAATCACTTCCCGATAGCCGCTGTCGACCAGCCGGCGGACCTCTTCCAAAATGTGCTCGGCCGGTCGGCTCGCCAATTGCGGCCGCACCTTGGGGATGATGCAAAAGCTGCAATGGAGCAGGCAGCCGTCTTGCACCTTCACATAGGCTCGCTTGCGGCCGTCGAACCGCGAAATGCCCGTCGGAATGTCGACGACGCCGAAGCGGCCCAGCAGATCGGGCAGCTCGCGCTTATCCGCCACCACTTCGACGACGCCGGGCAGGGCCGCGACTTCTTCGGGCGCCCGCGTGGCGTAGCAGCCCATCACAACGATCCGCGTGCCTGGATTTCGCGCCGCCAATTGGCGGATGGTCTGCCGGCTTTTGGCGTCCCCCTCGTGCGTTACCGTGCAGGTATTCACGACGCACAAATCGGCCGGTTCGTCCGCCGCCGCGTCGCGAAACCCGATCCGCGCCAGCCCTTCGCGCACGTACTGCGTTTCGTACTGGTTGACCTTGCAGCCGAGCGTGACGGTTTTAAGGGAAGGCATGAGGAAGTCGGAGGTCGGAAAACGGAGTCGGAGGCTCGCTGCTTCTTTTCCGACCTAATGTGCCGGTTCAATCGTCGAAAACATCGAGCCCAAACAGCCCCGGACCGATTTGTCTTTGCCGTAGGCGTGGATCTGGTCGCGCTTCAATTCGGCGTGTTCTTTGGTGGTGGTCAAGACGATAGCCCGGCCTTGCGAATGGACTTGCTCGGCGATCTCAAATCCCTTTTCAATAGGATGCGCGAACAGCTCGGCCAACATCAAGATCACGTATTCATAGGTGTGGTCGTCGTCGTTCCAGAGGATGACGTTATAGGGGGGCTGGCGCTTCGGCTTCTTGCGGCGTTCTTCACGCGGCTTGACAGCCTCCTCGACGGCAGCTTCTGCCTTGGCAATGGTTTTTGACACAGCGATATCCGCCGAAATCGGCAAATTGGTTTCACGGGCTCATGGCCCATCGGGCGTCTGACCATTATAGTAAGAACCCGTTACGACATGGAGGGACGGGCGCCCTCGCCCGTCCAAGAGGGTGGGACGCTATGGAGGGCCGGGCGCCCTCGCCCGTCCAAGAGGGAGGGATCCTCTGGAAGAGTTCGGAAGAAAGCGAGGCGGATTCTGATTCGCCTACGCCGGGCGAGGGCGCCCGGCCCTCCATGAAACAAGACCGCGAGGTGACTGCGATGGATCAGGCAAAACTCGATCGCTATTTGGAAGAGTACGGCGCCAAATTCGAAGCTGATTTGTGCGAACTGCTCAAGATTCCCAGCGTCAGCGCCGATAGCCGCCACCGCCCCGACGTCCGCCGCGCCGCCGAGTGGGTGGCGGGGCAGTTCCGCTCGCTGGGCCTGACGGTCGAACTTTGCGAAACCGCCGGCCATCCGATCGTCTACGCCGAATCGCTGGCGGCGCCCGGCGCCCCGACGGTGCTGGTTTATGGCCATTACGACGTGCAGCCGCCCGATCCGCTTGACGAATGGACTTCGCCGCCGTTCGAGCCGACCCGCCGCGACGGCAACCTTTATGCCCGCGGCGCCACCGACGACAAAGGCCAGATGCTCACGCACGTCAAAAGCGCCGAAGCCTGGCTCCGCTCCGAGGGCCGGCTGCCGATCAACCTCAAGTACCTGATTGAAGGCGAAGAAGAGGTCGGCAGCGAACATCTGGAAAAATTCATCGCCGAGCAACGCCAGCGGCTGGCCTGCGACGTGATCGTGATCAGCGACACCAGCCAGTTCGCCCCCGGTCAACCGGCCATTACTTACGGACTCAAGGGCATCGCCTATTTCGAATTGCGGTTGACTGGGCCGAACCAGGACCTGCACTCGGGCACGTTCGGCGGCGGCGTGACCAACCCGGCCAATGCGCTGGCCAAAATGCTGGCCGCGCTCGTCGACGACCAGGGCCGGATTCAAGTGCCCGGCTTCTACGACGACGTCGTGCCGCTTTCCGCCGCCGAACGCGAGCAATTCGCGGCGCTCGGCTTCAGCGAAGAAGAGTTCATGGCTCAGATCGGCGTCGATGGCGTGACGGGCGAGGCCGGCTACACGACGCTCGAACGCCGCTGGGCGCGGCCGACGTGCGATGTGAACGGCTTGTGGAGCGGCTATCAGGGCGAGGGCTCGAAAACCGTGCTGCCCGCGCGGGCCGGCGCCAAGTTCAGCTTCCGTCTCGTGCCGAATCAGGATCCGCTCAAGATTCACAAGGCGTTGGAGGCCATGCTGCGGCGGCTCTGCCCGCCGGGCATCAAGCTGGAACTGATCCCCTTTCACGGGGCGCCGGGCGTGGTGGTTCCGCTCGACAGCCCTTACATGGCGGCGGCGGCGAAGGCCATCGAGCACGGCTTCGGCAAGCGCCCGGTGTTCATTCGCGAGGGCGGCTCGATCCCGGTCGTTTCGACCTTCCGCCAACTGCTCGGCGCCGATACGCTGCTGTTGGGCTGGGGGCAGAACGACGACAACACCCACAGTCCCAACGAAAAATTCTGCCTGGCCGACTACCATCGCGGCATCAAGGCCAGCGCCTATTTGTGGCACGAACTGAGCCAAATATCGCACAAAGGCAGCGCTACCTGACGCGGCGGCAGTTTGGTATGTTAGGCGTATCGTTCACCTCCAGTGCCCCTGCGAGGCGGGCGGTGCCGTGCCCGCGAACGCTGCGCCGTTGACTTCTCAGACGGTTCGACAGAGTGTATAGAGGGATTCGTGATCGTCCATTATGATGGCTTCATTATTCTGTTGATTGTTCTTATGGGGCTTGTTCCGATTTGCCGCGGTGGTAAGTGGAATTGGAAGGTCGTTCAGCGCGGCAAGGCCCTCAGTGCTGTGTTCTGGTTTGGGTGGTTCTCGGCGCTCCTCGTCAGCCTGCTGAGGTTATGTGGCCTGATCTAACACTACAGCGATAACGTGAAGCGTTTTATCGTGTCGTCGCAATAGCGGAGTCTCGTTCGATGAGCCTGACCTTGGAACAGTTCGGCATCGACCGGCTCAGCCCCCAGCAGCGACTTGAGCTCATCAGCCTCCTCTGGGACAGCCTGCCCGCCGATGTTCCAATAACCGTTCCCGATTCGCAGTTGCGGGAGTTAGAGCGGCGAATCGCCGCCGCGGATGCAGACCCCGGCGCGGCCGAGCCATGGGAAGAGGTGCGTGCTCGCCTGTCGAAAAAGCCATGATCTCGCCCGTCGTCCTGCGTCCCGAAGCCGCTCAAGACGTGGAAGTGGCAGCAAACGGAGCGTTCTGGATCGAATGAAGGTTAGGGAACTCATTAAACTTATTGAGGAAGATGGTTGGACGCAGACGCGAATGAAGGGAAGTCATCGCCAGTTCAAGCACGCTTCCAAAGCGGGGACAGTCACCGTGTCGGGCAAGCCGAACGTTGACGTACCGCCAGGCACGCTGAATAGCGTGCTGAAGCAAGCGGGACTTAAGGAGTAGGTGCTACATGCAGTACATGGTGGTCATCGAACAAGGCCCGACGAGTTGGGGCGCTTACGTCCCCGATCTTCCCGGATGCGTTGCAGCCGGGGAGAGCCGCGACGAGGTGTTGCAACTGATCCGGGAAGCCATCGAATTTCACCTCGAAGGCCTTAAAGACGAGGGCGAGCCGATTCCGGCGCCGCATTCCTCGGGGGAACTCGTTGAGGTCCATGTCGATTAACATTGCGCCTTTGCGTTGGCACGCGTTGGAATAACGCCATCCAAAGCAACGTATCAACGGTCATCGCTTTCTTTCGTCTGTTCCCCTGACGCCATCGCCAATCGCCTCTCATGCTCGACCGCAAATTCATCGTCGAAAACGCCGATCTCGTCCGCCAGAATTGCGAGCGCCGCGGGGCGCGCGCGGACGTCGATCAGTTCGTGGCCTTGGACGCCAAGCGTCGCGAGAAGCAGGTCGAAGTCGATCATTTGAACCAGAAGGCCAACGAGGTCTCGAAATCGATCGGCAAGGCCAAGGACGCCGCCGAGCGCGAAGCCCGCAAAAACGAAGGGCGGCAACTGCGCGAACAAACGGCGGCCGCCCAGGCGGAACTCGACGCGGCGCTGGCGGAAATGGACGTCATCCAGCGCACGATTCCCAACCTGTCGCACCCCGCCGCTCCGCTGGGCGCCGACGACCAGGCGAATCTCGAAATTCGCCGCGGCCGATCGCCGCAGCCCAAGTTCGATTTCAAGCCGCTCGATCACGTCGAATTGGGCGAGAAGCTGAGCCTGATGGATTTCGAGGGGGGCGCCAAGGTCGCCGGCCACGGTTTTTATTTCCTCAAGAACGACGCCGTACTGCTGGAGCTGGCGCTGCAGCGATACGCGATCGAATTGCTGATTGCCGAGGGATTCACGCCGACGATCACGCCCGACCTGGCCCGCAACGAAATCTTGCAAGGCACGGGCTACATCCCCCGCGGGCCCGAGACGCAAATCTATAGCATCGCCGATAGCGACCTGAGCCTGGTCGCGACGGCCGAGATCACGCTCGGCGGACTGCTGGCCGACACGATGCTCGAAGCCGAGCAGTTGCCGATCAAGGTCTGCGGCATCAGCCATTGCTACCGCACGGAAGCCGGCGCCCACGGCCGGGCGACTCGCGGGCTGTACCGCGTTCACCAATTCACCAAAGTCGAGATGTTCGCCTTCACCGAGCCTGCGGCGAGCGACGCGATGCTCGATAATTTTTGCGAACTCGAATGCCGGCTGTTCGACGGGCTGGGCATTCCCTATCGCGTCGTCGACACGGCCACCGGCGACCTCGGCGGGCCGGCCTACCGCAAGTTCGACCTGGAAGCCTGGATGCCCGGCCGCGGCGAGAGCGGCGAATTCGGCGAAGTGACCAGCACCTCGAACTGCACCGACTACCAGGCCCGGCGGCTGGGGATTCGATTCCGCAAGAAGGGCGAAAAGGGCACGACCTTCGTCCACACGCTCAACGGCACCGCCATCGCCATCAGCCGCGCGATCATCGCGATTTTGGAGAACTACCAGCAGGCCGACGGTTCGGTCCTCGTCCCGCAGGCTTTGCAAGCCTTCATGGGCAAAAAGCGAATCGGATAGTTGCGGTCCTCGCTCGAAGTGCAGGCGGTGAAGGCGCCCGTCGCTTCTGGTTCTGCTTGCACGGCGGCATACAATTGGCTTGTGGCCCCTCGCGTTCTTTGGCTGTTATGTCGACCGAATCCGATCTCCCCGCGCCGTTGCCCGAAGAACCACTCGGCGAACCCAACGCCGGGCGAGGGCGCCCGGCCCTCCCTGATGACGCCGGGCGAGGGCGCCCGGACCTCCCTGAAGCGGAATCCGATGCCGGGCGAGGGCGCCCGGCCCTCCCTGACGCGCGCGACGGCGACGCTGAAATGCAGTTCGGCTATCGCCGGGCGGCGGCCAAGGTGCGCGAGTTTCCGCAGACGCCGGGCGTGTATCTGATGAAGGACGGCCGCGGCCGCGTGATCTACGTGGGCAAGGCCAAGAACTTGCGGTCGCGCGCGGCCAGTTACTTCTTGAAGGCGGCGGCCGACGACCGCCGCACGGCCGAACTGGTGCGCGAAATCTGCGACATCGACTACGTCGAAGCCGAAAGCGAAGTCGACGCACTGCTGGCCGAAGCCCGGCTAATCAAGGACATTCAGCCCAAGTTCAACCAGGACCTGAAAGACGACAAGACCTTTCCGTACCTGGAAATCTACACCCGCGAGGACTTTCCCCGCGTCGAATTCACGCGCGAGCCGAGCGAGCGCGGCACGAAGCTCTACGGGCCGTTCGCCAGCGCCAGCGGCCTGCGCGGCGCGATCCAGGTGCTGCAAAAGATTTTCAAATTCCGCACGTGCAGCCTCGACATCGACGAGGGCGACGAAAAGTGGCGCTGGTTCCGGCCCTGCCTGCTGGCCAGCATCGACCAGTGTACGGCGCCTTGCAATTTGCGCATCTCGAAAGAAGAGTATCGCCGCGACATCGCCCGGCTGCGGATGTTTTTGGACGGTAACAAGCAGAAGCTGCTCAAAGAGATGCGCGAGGAGATGACCGCTCACGCGAAGGCTCTGCGCTTCGAGCAGGCCGCCCGGCTGCGCGATGAAATCCGCTTGCTCGAAACGCTCGATCAGCGCGGCGAACTCGACACCCACGAGCAGCCCGAGGTGTTCTACATCGACCCGAAAAAGGGACTGGCCGGGTTGAAAAAGGTGCTCAAGCTGGCCGAAACGCCGCGGACGATCGAAGGGGTCGACATCGCTCACCTGGGCGGCGGAGAAACGGTGGCCAGCCTGGTGCAATTCATCGACGGCTTGCCGTTCAAGCCCGGCTACAAGCGTTACAAGATTCGCGGCGTGAGCGGCATCGACGACTTTGCCAGCATTCACGAGGTGGTAGCTCGCCGTTTCCAGCGTCTGGACGCCGAAGGCGAAGCGTTTCCCGACATCCTGCTGATCGACGGCGGCAAGGGACAGCTCAACGCCGGCATGGAGGCGTTCGCGGCGCTGGGCATCCAGCCGCCGACCGTCATTTCGCTGGCCAAGCGGGAAGAAGAAGTTTTCCTGCCCGGCGTCGACGAGCCGCTGCGTTTAAGCCGCCACTCCTACGCCCTGCGGCTGTTGCAGTACGTGCGCGACGAGGCCCATCGCTTCGCCCAGCACTACCACCACATTTTGCGGCGCAAGACGTTGGAAGGATGACGGGGATTTTGGATTTTCGATTGCGTGAATAGGCGTCGTGCCAGGCATTACTCCCAAATGCCCCAATTCAACGAGACGGAATCGAATTATGGTTCCTCGGCAGAATCTGTGGTTGGTTCCGGCCGCAGATCAAATGGAGGCGTGCGTTTTTTTAGGCATATCCGGGCAAATAAATGGGGTCGCAATGCGCGGACGAGATAATTCGTGATAGAATCTTCGTCGCCTGGTGAAACGGAGTCAGGCTCTGCTGGCGAGCAACCTGGCAAGGGATAACCAGGTCCGCACCGGGTAAATGACTCGCCTTGCCCTGACCCGCCGCGGCGGGTCAGGGCCTTTTGCGCTTTACAGCACCCCATTTATTTGCCCGGCCTTGCCTTGGAAAACGCAACCGCAGCCCCGCTAATCAGCGCCAAAATCACCACTAGATTCTGCGGAAGAGCCAGAAAGGATTGAGCCATGCAGTTCAACGAATGGGTAACGCTCTACGCCCATTACCGAGACTTGGCCTCAAAATCGGGCGCACGCCACAACTCGGTTTATCGAACGTTCGAGACCTTTTACGACACGCACATCAAGGATGCAGAGAGCAGGCGCAGTGAGATGGATGCGAGCCATCTCCACATGGAGCGAGCGTGGTATAGCGAACGACGACCATATTACAACGTCTACCCGAAGATCATCCCGCACCTAACGGCCGTTCGTCTCGACTGCCCTGTCTCAGTGGTCGAGCCACCGGTGCCTTATCTATTGGTCCGGTTACCCGCCGCCGACAATCCTCTATCGTTTGCCCACGAAGGCCGCCCCTATAATCTTCGAGGAATTCTTTTTGGTGTTTTTGAGTTCCTCTACACTGGAAGACATCGCTTTGATATGTGGCTCGACATCGGTGAGACGGGAGTTGATGACCGACCCGTTTACACGCTTCGCAGCTTCAACTTCGACCGAGAACGATCCGTCGAGGAAGCGATCAATGAGGGGAAGACCGATCCCTCGATCAATTATGGCGTGCTGCTTCCCACCGATTTTCAGCTTCAAGCCATAAAACTGGTTTGTTGCCTCTGCCTGCTAAGAGGAGATCCCGATGTAATTGAGCCTGACGTTTTAGTCGACGATCAGGATAAATACGAGCAAACCGGGGACCAACGGTACGTCGAGAAAGCCCATCGGCGGGGCAAGGTAGGCTGGACCGTAGGCAAGCAGATCGAAAAAGCCCCTCACTGGCGACGGCCACATTTTGCGCTGTTCTGGACGGGAAAGGGGCGAACCATTCCCAAGATCGGGCTGCGAAAGGGGGCAATCGTCAAGCGAGCCGTGGTCGGCGAGATTCCCACCGGCTACCTCGACGATAAGGAGAAGCCCGGCGCAAGCTAATCATTTCTGGGGCTGGGAATAAGGCAATTTTGTTCGCCGGCCAGGAATTGCGCTTCATTCTTTTTCGTTTCGTTTAATCAGGGCATTTGGGAGCAAAGCCCTCACAAGCTGCGAAATCGAAAATCCAAAATAATCGCAAAAAATCTACGCCGCCTTGCGAACGTAGTCGAACTGCGACGCGGCCTTGTTCCAGCGGCGCAAGGCCATCGCCGCCATGTGCCCGCCAAAGGCGACCGAGAGCTTGAGCGCGTGCTCGAATGGGCTGCGGCGGCCGACGAGCGGAATGCAATCGAGATCGCACTCGGGGTCGGGATCGGTCAGATTCACGGTCGGCGGGGCGAAGCCGTCGCGCAAGGCGAGCGCCGTGATCGCCAATTCGACGCTGCCCGCGGCGTTCACCAGGTGGCCGAGCATCGACTTGGTCGAGCTCAGGCAAATTCGGTCGGCGGCGCTGCCCAAGGCGCGGCGAATGCCGCGCGTTTCGACCACGTCGTTCTGCTGCGTGCCCGTGCCGTGGGCGTTGATATAGCCCACGTCGTCCGGGCTCAGCCGGGCTTGTTTGAGCGTCGCCGAAATCAGATAGGCGAGCGATTCGCTTTCGGCGTCGAGCCCGGTGAGGTGATAGGCTTGGGCTTGCATCTTGCCGCCGATCACTTCGGCGTAGATGTCGGCTTCGCGGCGCAAAGCGTGGCTCAGGCGTTCGACGACGAACATCGCTGCGCCTTCGCCCATCACGAAGCCGCTGCGGCGGACGTCGAACGGGCGGCAGGCCTGCTGCGGATCGTCGTGCGTGGCCAGCACGCGCATGGCTTGAAAGCCCGCGGCGAACAGCGGATGAAACGTCTCGGCGCTGCCGGCCAAGGCGATATCGCATTGGTCATCGCGAATGGCGCGGACGGCCGACAGCACCTCGATCAACCCGCTGGCGCAGGCCGTCGAATGGCAAAGCCGGGGGCCTGTTAAGCCATAGCGATTGGCGACCAGAGAACACGCGGTATTCGGCAGCCATTGATGCCACCAAGGCAGATCCTTGGCGTGCGGCGCCGGCCAGCGGCCCGGCTGCTCGTCGAACCAGCCGGTATCGCCCATGTGGCCGCTTACGGCGCAGCCGAATCGCTGCGGCTCGATTCGCGCCAGATCGACGTGCGCGTCCGCCATCGCTTCGGCGGCGGCCTGCTGGCACAGGGCAATCGTTTTGAGCTGGCCCGGATACTCCAGCGAAGTCCGAACCGGGGCGCCGATGGCCAGGCCCGCGGGAATCTCGGGCAGCCCGGCCAGAGAGCGAACGCCGCTTTGCCCTCGGCGCACGGCTTGCCAGACGGTTTCGCGATCGTCGCCAACGGCGGCAATCAGACCGATGCCCGTGATGACGATCGCGTCCCGCTCGGGGTTTAGCGTCGCAACCCCTCTGCTCATCTTGCTCGCCGCCTCAAGGTGCACGTGAAAATGGGGCCGTTATCCCCAGCCCGCCATTTGGGGCGTCGCAAGGTAGCGAAATCGACCAACGGCGGCTAGCCCGGATTATTCATCAGCCCCGAGAATGCTCGACAAAGCGCTTCATACTAACCCGAAGCGCTAGCGAGGTAAGGAGATTGCTCCACCTCGCTTGCGCTTCGGGTTGGTGTGGGCTGACGAATAATCCGGGCTAGAGGAGTTTGCCGACCACTTTCGGCCACTTTCGGCCAGGGAGCAACTCGCGCAATTATTCCGTGATTTCTCGAATAACCCGGCAGGGATTCCCGGCGGCGAACACGCCATCCGGGACGTCGCGCGTGACGACGCTTCCGGCTCCGATCACGGATTTCGAGCCGATCCTTACGCCCGGGCAAATGATAGCACCGCCCCCGACCCACACATCCGATCCGATCTCGATCGGTTTGCCAAACTCCTGCCTTCGACGCAGTTCGGCATTCATCGGATGGGTGGCGGCGTAGATCTGCACCGCCGGGCCGAACATCGTGAAATTCCCGATCCTGACCGGGCACACGTCGAGCACGACGCAATTGAAATTGAAAAACACCCGCTCTCCGAGCCAGATGTTCTTCCCATAGTCGCAATAAAAGGGCGGCTGGAGCCAGACGGACTCCCCGCCCTGCCCGAACAGTTGCTTCAGAATCGAGCGTCGAGCGTCGCCGTCCCGTTCACGGGTAAGATTCAAGTCTTGGCACAAATCTCTCGCACGCTCGCGAGCTTGGACGAGCTCCGCGTCGAGCGGATCGTAAAGCTCTCCCGCCAACATCTTCTCTTGTTCCGTTGGCATCGACGGCTCAAGACCCTCGGTAAAACAGATAACCCGCGGAATTGCCACCCCCAATTCCTAGACCTGACAAAGCACTAGTATGGTAATGAACCTCATCTCGGCTTCCCAGAGGCAAGTCGATCGAGAATCGAGATTTACCGCGAGGCCAACTCCGGTTGCCGCGGGCGATTTTAGGGATTATATCAAGGCGGACGCACGGCGCTCCACGTCGCAGAAGCCGAAACGAAGGAGGTTCAAGGAAAACTTCGAGGACGTCGAATTGGGCCAGAACATCCTGGACCAGGGCGGTCGAGGAAATTGACCAGCCAATTCGAAACGTGATGCCGTTGCTCAACGCGTTTTCGGTCGCGCGTCGTGCATTTCCTCGAGCGTCTCGCCTCGGCGGCCAAGCCACTACGCCGGTATCGTAGGCACGGCTGCGCGCGACGGACCGATCAAGCGCGGGTCACACGAAGGCGCGGCCGAGGCGGCCGACCGTGAGAGTCAACTGCGGCAAACGGGCCATCTTGGGGCGGCGACTTGGCGTGGAAACCTACGAGAAAGACCGGAATGCCTCCGAAGATGGCCAACTTCGTCGATCTTCTTGGCCAGGCTGGCGGCCTTCCGCAACCGGCTACGCCCGAGATGCGGCAGGTGCGACTGGGGCACGCCCGAAGATGGCCAATGGCGCTGGCAACCATCGCCAAGATGGCCACTTTCAACGGCCGGCGAATCGCGATTGGCCGGAAACGGCCGGATCAGACGCCAAGATGGCCAACCGCGCCGGCTGTACTTTGCCAAGATGGCCGCCTTCGACGGCCGGCGAGGCCCGCGTTTGACCGGCAAGCGCTGGATCAAATGCCAAGGTGGCCAACCGCGCGGGGATTCTTCGCCAAGATGGCCACCTTGGCCTGTTGGAAGGCCGGATCGCGGGTGAGAACGAAAGGAGTGGCTGCCAAGATGGCCAGTCACTGCCGCCTTACCTGCGCTCGATCGCTTCGCGCAGCACGGCCGCCGCCAGCCGCAGCCGGGCGTATTCCTCGACGTCGCCGGCGAGTTCGGCCAGCAGGTTCTGGGCCTTGCCGGCCGCCACTTGGACATGCATCCATTCGCCGCTGACAGAGCGCTAAGCGACCTGAAACGGCAGCGGGCGGCCTTCCAGCCCGGCCAACAGATTGTCGACGGAAATTTCCGCCATCCGCCGCCGGGTTTCGAGCGTCGCGCTGCCCAAGTGGGGCACGATCACCAAGTTCGGCAAGGCGAGCAGGCGGTGGCCGCGAGGCAGCGGCTCGGGGTCGGTGACGTCGAGCGCCGCAGCGGCGATTCGCCCCGTTTCGAGCGCTTCGAGCAAGGCCTGCGTATCGACCACCGGCCCGCGAGCGATGTTCACCAGCGTGGCCGTGGGCTTCATCTTGGAAAACGCCCGAGCGTCGATCAAGCCCTTGGTTTCTTCTGTCAGCGGGCAAGTCAGCATCACGTAATCGCTCTCGGCGAGCAGATCCTCGAACGCCGCATAGCGCACGCCGAGTTCGGCTTCGGCGTCTGGGCAGCGGCGCCGATTGTGGTACAACACCCGCATGTCGAAGCCGCGAGCCCGGCGAGCCACCTGCCGGCCGATGCGTCCCAAGCCGACGATGCCCAGCGTGGCCGAGTGGACTTCGCGGCCCAGCATGTAGCCCGGATCGTAAACGGTGAACTCGGGCGAACGGGCGTACCGGTCTCCTTCAATCAAACGCCGCGCCGAGGCCAGCAGCAAGGCGAAGCCCAAATCGGCCGTAGCGCCATCTAAAATGCCCGGCGTGTTGCCGACCGGGATGCCTCGCTGGCAGGCGTCGGCTAGGCGAATATGGTCGACGCCGACGCCGTAATTGCTGATGACCTTCACGCCCGGCAGCCGGTCGAGCATCGCGCCGTCGACGTGCGGATGCCCGTAGGTATAGATTGCATCGACCGGCTCGCGGCTGCCTTCCACGGCCATTTGCCAGGGCAGCCAGGCGACGCGGCCCTCGAGCAATTGCAGAATCGCCGGCGCCAGCGGCCCGTCGGCGACCACTCGCGGCAAACCGTGGCGACGGGGTTCGGAAGGAGACGGTGAAGGCATGCAAGCTCCCGTGTCGTGGTCGATCGTCAGATGACGAGCAATCATTGTTGGAGCGCCCGAAGGCGACAGTCAAGCCGCGAACGGCTCAACCAAGGTCGCAGACACCAGGCCGGGCGGAAGATGAGGCACTAGCGTGTGAACCGGTTCGTCAGGGCTACTTCTTGCCGAACAGCGTCTGAAGCCATCCGCGGCGTTTGGGCGTTTCGACCGCCGTGGTTTCCCCGTCCGAATCCGAAGCCAAGGCTTCGTAATCGCCTTCCGGTAAGGCTTGCTCGCTCTCCTCTTCGGCGGAGACCGTTTTATACTGTGCCCGGCTATGAATGAGACGTGCATTGGTCGTGGGGCGGCCTTCCAGGCCGCCGGCCATTGACGGCCTGGAAGGCCGCCCCACATGCCGCCCAACCGACTTGCCTTCCCTTCCGTCTTTGCCGTCGCCCGATTCTTCGCCGTCCTTGATCTTCTGGCCGCAGTGGCAGCAGACTTTTTCGACGACCCAATTGTAATCGGGAACTTCCTTTTCCGATTGCTTCTTGACCAGCACGTTCCTCGTGCGAACCTGGGCGCAGACGGGCTTCAAGACCGCGTGGCAACACTTGATCCCCAGCCGGTTGCGCTCGCACACCTGGCCGCACTTGACGCTCCGGCCGGGGAGGCAAAAGTCTTCGCTTTCGCACTCGTATTCGATCTTGATTTCTTTCTTCTTTCCGCAAACCAGACGGCAGACCTTTTTGCAATGCCGCTGGCAACCGCAATGGTCGCAATATTGAAGGCCCGCTTCGCTCGTCGATGCCGTCGCCGCCACGGCGATCGCCAAGGCCAGTTGCAGAAATCTCATGCGAATTCCCCCAAATAAGCTTGCACGAGCCGGCAGTTTCGACGCGGCCCCGACAGCGAAACGCATGCCGTCCATGCTCTCTCATCGGCACTTCGCCGTGGAGACATTTGAGCGGCAGACCGGCCTTTACGCATGCGCGAAGGCTGCAAAACTGCGCAAGCTTTAAGGGCTCCAGACGAGGGACGGCCAGTCGATCAAGGCAGTTTAGCCCGGATTATTCATCAGCCCACACTAACCCGAAGCGCAAGCGAGGCGGAGCAACGCACTTACCTCGCTGGCGCTTCGGGTTGGTATCGAGCGCTTTGTCAAGTAATAGCCGGGCTGTGAATAATCCGGGTTAGAGGTATTGGCCGCGGACGCTCAGGTCTCTGCAAATGGTTGCGCCGAAGAGGTTGCGCCCAGGAAATAGTAGCGCTGCCGGCCGTGCAACTCATCAAGTTCGTAGATGGCGATGCTAGTCGCCGGTTCGCCCGGCACGCTGCGATGCCCGGCCAGAAGCCGGAAGATGTTGCGGCTGACCGGCAGCGCAACCGTGTCGGCCAGCGACTCCGCCGGGATGGTCACCATCTGCCGATGTCCGTCGAACGGCCCGCCGATGAACTCGATTTCATAAGAAGTGGCTGCCATGATCTCGTCCTTTCCTGTACTGATCTCCGTCCGGGCGTTCCTTGAAATCCTGTCCTCACCCACAGCATTTCGCGTGCCAAAACCAGTTCGTCGCTCATCCAGCGACGTCCGGCGGCAAGTTGCGATCTTTGCGAGCAGCATCGCGATCAAGCGTTTGCGCGAGGGCGCCGTCGCGACAACTTGGCGCCTTGCCCCGCGATACGCGTATTGCGATTGTGGCAGAACGAGTCGGCGACAAGCTAATCTTGGGAGGCGCCATTTTTCGCGCCGGGCGTCTGAAAGAAACTGAATTCTTTTCAACCAACGAGAAAGCCGCGCGGCAAAACGGCACAGCCGCGGCATTTTTGTTCAGCTTCTCGATACGCCGCGCGTTTAAAAACCGAGCCTCGGCGGCGCGCGATTCGCCAGCCCTCCAGCGTTGCGGCGCCCGAGCGGATGCAGTAGAGTCGAAGACCAGTACGCGTCCTTGGCGTCAACGATGGCCCGACGTTCGAGCGAAAGGCGGTCTGGCGATGTCCATTCAATTCACCTGTCCCCAATGCGGCGTGACGACCGAGGTCGACGAGCGGTTGGCCGGTCAAACGGGCCCCTGTCGCCAGTGCGGCGCGACGGTGACCGTGCCCGCCGAACCGTCTCAGCCGTTCGCACCGCCGCCGAAAAAATCATCGGCGCCGATCATCATCGTCGTGCTGGCGGCCTGCCTCGTCGGCGCCGTCGCTTGCGGCGGCGTGCTGATCGCGCTGCTGCTGCCCGCCGTTCAAGCGGCGCGCGAAGCCGCGCGGCGCAGCCAGTGCTCGAACAATCTCAAGCAAATCGGGCTCGCCCTGCAAAACTACGCCGACGTCTATAAAGAGTTTCCCCCGCAGTATCTAGCCGACGAAAACGGCAAGCCGATGCACAGTTGGCGAGTGTTGATTCTGCCGTATATGGAACAACAGGCGCTCTACGACCAGTACGATTTCAACGAGGCGTGGGACGGCCCGCACAACAGCCAATTGGCCGCGCAGATGCCGGCCGTTTTCCGCTGCCCGTCCGATCCGGTCACGGCGACGGGCGGAACGATTACGAGCTACGTCGGCGTGAGCGGTCCGGGCACGATCTTCGACGGTCCGAAGTCGGCGAACTTCGCCAACATTACCGACGGCTTATCGAATACGCTCGCGGTCGTCGAGTTCGCCGGCGGCGGCGTACACTGGATGGAGCCGCGCGATCTGGACGCCAGCCAACTGAGCGGCATCGTCAGCCCGCCCGACGGCCAGAACATATCCAGCTATCACCCGGGCGGCGCCAACGCGGAGTTTGCCGACGGCCATGCGCAATTTCTGTCGTCGTCGATCGACCTCCAGTTCCTGCGCGCACTGACGACCGTCGCGGGCGGGGAGAACGTTGGCGGCTTTTAGGCAAGCGGCAAGCATTGTGGCGACACTCTTCCTTATTTTGATCGCGTTTGGAAAATGAAAGCTTTCGGTTTGCGCTTCCTCGTTCTCGCGACGATCCTCTTAAACCGCTACGCTACCGTAGCGGCCGACGCGCCTCGCCCCAAAAAATTGCTGCTCTTGGGCCAAGGCCCCGACGGCCACCCGCCAGCGACGCACGAGTATCTGGCCGGGTTGAAAGTGCTCGAGTTGTGCCTGAAGCACGCGCCGCAGATCGAGGCGACTTTGGAGCGGGCCGACGAGCCTTGGGAGTCCGGTCCTGCCAAGTTGGCCGAGGCCGACGGCGTCGTGATCTTTCTGTCGGAAGGCGCCAAGTGGGCCCAGGCCGATCCGCGGCGGCTCGACGCGCTGGCCCGGCTGGCCGAGCGGGGCGGCGGCTTCGTCGCGCTGCACTGGGGCATGGGCACGCAGGAGGCGGCGCCGATCGACGCCTATCTCAAGCTGCTGGGCGGCTGCCACGGAGGACCTGACCGGCGATATGCCGTCGTCGAAGAAACCTTGCGGCCAGCCGAACCGCGCCACGCGGTCGCCACGGCGCTGGAACCGGTGCGCGTCCGCGAAGAGTTCTATTTCCGCCTGAAGTTCGCCCCGGCGCCCGCCATCGTCGAGCCGGTGATGACCGTACCGATCGAAGGCCGCCAAGAGACCGTCGCCTGGGCTTGGCAGCGGCCCGACGGCGGCCGCTCGTGCGGATTCAGCGGCCTGCACTTTCACGAGAACTGGCGGCAGGCGACCTATCGGCGGCTGGTCGTGCAGAGCGTACACTGGTCGCTGAAACTGCCGATTCCGCCCGCGGGCGCCAACGTCGAAGTGGCCGAAGAAGTTCTTGCGGGGCCGCAACGATGAGGTGGTCGTGGAAGCTTGGCGAAGTCGCGGGCATCGGCATCTACGTCCACTGGACGTTTCTGATCTTGATCGGCTGGATCGCCATGGCGGACCTTGCCGCAGGCGAGCCGGCCGGCGAGGCGATCAAGGGCATCGGCTTCGTACTGGCACTGTTCGGCTGCATCGTGCTGCACGAATTGGGACACGCTTTAACCGCCAAGCGGTTCGGCGTGCGGACGCAGGACATCACGCTGCTGCCGATCGGCGGCCTGGCCCGGTTGGAGCGGATTCCGGAGAATCCAGTGCAGGAATTTTGGATCGCCGTCGCCGGACCGGCAGTCAACGTCGCCATCGCCGGCATTCTGGCGGCGCTGCTGTTCGTCGCCGGCCGCACATTCGGCCGCTGGGAGTCGATTCCCACGCACGGCGACTTTTTCGTGCAATTGATGTATGTCAACGTCGCCTTGGTCGTGTTCAACATGATCCCGGCCTTTCCGATGGATGGCGGCCGCGTGTTGCGGGCCGTGCTGGCGCATTTTTCGGGCGATTACGTGGCGGCCACGCAGACGGCCGCGAGCATCGGTCAGGCGCTGGCGATCATGTTCGGCTTCCTGGGCTTGTTGTTCGGCAATCTGATGCTGATGTTCATCGCGCTGTTCGTGTTTGTCGTCGCCCAGGAAGAAGCCCACTCCGTTCAAATGCGCGCGGCGCTCAAGGGCGTCCCTGTGCGTCATGCGATGATGACCCGCGTCCGCGCGCTCAAGCCCGACGACACGCTTGAAACGGCCGTGCAGGAGTTATTGGCTGGCGCCCAGCAAGATTTTCCCGTCGTCGTCGACGGCGCCGTCGCCGGGCTGCTATTGCGCGGCGACGTGATGCGCGCCCTGGCCGAAGGTGGCGCCGAGCAGCGCGTGGGCAACGTCATGCAGCAGGAGTGCGCCACCGTGGAAGATACCGAAATGCTGGCTTCCACGTTCCAACGCATGCGCGAGAGCAATTGCGGCAGCCTGCCCGTAGTGCGCTCAGGGCAGTTCGTCGGAATGATCACGCTGGAGAACGTCGGCGAACTGTTGATGGTCGATTCCGCCTTGCGCGAACGCCGCGGCCGGAGCCCTGCGGAAAGCGTGCCGCAAGCAAAGTAGACGCGGCATCCTGCCGCGTTAGCAGCGTAGACGCGGCATCCTGCCGCGTTCCCAAGGTAGAGGCGGCGTCCTGCCGCGTTTGATGCGGCAGGATGCCGCATCTACAGGGGAAGCTTACGAGCACGATGCGAGTTCGATTTCCAGCGGACGCCAACCGGCATCCAAGCTAGCGAAGGAAACCGGCTCAGCCCGGTCGACCGCGGGCGGAGCATACCGGGGCAATAATTCGCTCAGCACTTCGCTCATCGACCAGACTCCGCCGCGGCAGCCCGCTTGCTTCGTGGTTGCGTCCAGGCCGTTCTCGACACGCACGTTCATCGCAAAACTCCCTACAAGGGCAAAGACACTCGAATACGTGTACTAGTTACTGTACAAAACAGTATACGCATGTCAACTTTTCCAGTTCACCCGGCTGGTAATTATTATTCCGCAGTTTGCGAACGCGGCAGGCTGCCGCGTCTGCAGGCTACGGAATGACCGCCTTTTCACGGAATTCACATCGAATTCCGCGGTGGTTGGCGTTCTCAAGCAGCAGCAGTTGCTCTAGAATGATAGGAGCGCGCCATGCTGACTTGGGGCGCCCGGGGCTTTGCCGCACGACAAAGGCGGTAAAACCGTGCGGCCAACCATCGTGGGCAGAAACCAAGGGACCGCGTGAAGAGCGTGCCTGCCTAGCTCGATCAACGCAGCCATCCGTCTGCGTGCGCTCCTCCGAAAGAACTCCATCCGCCCGTCGCGCGGGCTCCCGACGGGAATATATCGCTAACTAATGGTTAAAATGGAACTTATGTCGCAATCGGTTTGTACCCAACGCCGTACCGATATCCGCAACATCGCGATCATCGCCCACGTCGACCACGGCAAGACGACGCTCGTCGACTGCCTGCTGCGGCAAAGCGGCGAGTTCCGCGCCAGCCAGCTTGTCGGCGAGCGGATTCTCGACTCCAACGATCTGGAGCGCGAACGCGGAATTACGATCCTCGCCAAGAACATCGCCATTCCCTACAAGGGGGTGAAGATCAACCTGATCGACACGCCGGGCCACGCCGACTTTGGCGGCGAGGTCGAACGCGTACTGCGGATGGCTGACGGCGCTTTGGTGCTGGTCGACGCCGCCGAAGGCCCGATGCCGCAAACCCGCTTCGTGCTCTCCAAGGCGCTCGAATGCGGCCTCAAGCCGGTCGTCGTGATCAACAAGATCGATCGCTCCGACGCCCGGGCCGAAGAAGTGCTCAACGAAACCTTCGAGCTGTTCATGGAACTGGGCGCCGACGAGGCGCTCGGCGATTTTCCCTATATCTTCGCCAGTTCGCGGCAGGGCTTCGCCACGCACAACCAGAACGAACCGGGCGACTCGATGAAGCCGCTCTTGGATCTGGTGCTCTCGGCCGTGCCGGGGCCGGAGGTCGACGCCGATTCGCCGCTGCAGATGCTGGTCAACACGCTCGATTGGTCGGAGTTCGTCGGCCGCATCGCCATCGGCCGCATCCAGTCGGGGACGATCAAACGCGGCCAGCGCGTGGCGCTGATGCAAGCGGACGATGCCGTCACCGTTTCGAAAATCAACACGCTCTACGTGTTCGACAAACTCGGCCGCACTGAAGTCGAAGAGGCCACGGCCGGCGACGTGGTGGCGGTCGTGGGTCTGGAAGACGTCGAAATCGGCGACACGATTAGCGATGCCGAGGTCCGCCGGGCCATGCCGCGCGTCGAAGTCGATCAGCCGACGTTGGAAATGGTGTTTTCGATCAACAGTTCGCCGCTGGCCGGTCGCTCGGGCAAATACGTCACCAATCGCCATTTGCGCGACCGGCTAATGAAGGAACTGGAGCGGAACGTGGCCTTGCGGGTCGGGCCGATCGAAGGCAGCGAAGCGTTTGCCGTCTCGGGCCGCGGGCTGCTGCACCTGTCGGTATTGATCGAAACGATGCGCCGCGAAGGCTTCGAACTCTCGGTCGGCAAGCCGCGCGTGATCACGCGCGAGCACAACGGCATCGTCGAAGAGCCGTTCGAAACGCTCATCGTCGAAGTGCCGCCCGACCGGCTGGGCGCCGTGATGGAACTGACCGGCGCGCGCCGCGGCCAAATGCTCGAAATGCACACCCGCGGCGAATACTCGCACGTGGCGTTTTCGATTCCCGCACGCGGATTGATCGGCTTGCGGACCCGGCTGCTCAACGCCACGCAAGGCTTGGCCATCATGCACCACCGCTTCGACCGCTACCGGCCGCTGGAGGGCGACATCCCCGGCCGCCCGACCGGCGTGCTGGTGTCGATGGTCGCCGGCAAGGCGGTGGCCTTCGGGCTCGACGGCTTGCAGGAGCGGGCCGAAATGTTCATCGGCCCGGGCGACGAAGTTTACGAAGGCATGATCGTGGGCGAGAACAGCCGCACGGGCGACATGCCCGTCAATCCGACCAAGGAAAAGAAGCTGACCAACATGCGAGCCTCGGGCAGCGACCGCAACATCCTGCTCAAGCCGCCGCGGGTCATGAGTCTGGAGATGGCGCTGGAGTACATCGAAGAGGACGAGTTGGTCGAAGTCACGCCCACGCACATCCGTTTGCGCAAGATTCTGTTGAGCGAAAACGACCGCAAGCGGGCGGCGCGGCAACGGAACTGAGGCGGACAGCGAATTCAATCGTTGTCAATCGGCCGACGCATCGGCGTGATTGCAACAGCGACCTTAAAACAGCGATTTTTGCTGTTCCAGGATCTCGAGCGAGTTCTTTCCCGAGCGAGCCGCATCCACGAACGCTTTAACTCGATCGAGCGGCCATTCGGCCATAAAGCGAAATGCCGACGCAATGGCGTAGTCGCGTTCGCATTCCACGCCAATCCAACGCCGGCCTAGCGCTTCCGCGGCTTGGCCCGTGGTATTCGATCCGCAAAAGATATCCATGACGGCATCGCCGGGATCGGTCAACAAGTTAATGAAAAAGCTGGGCAATGCGCTGGGAAATCGAGCAGGATGCGGCTCGAATCCGAACTGCTTGCAAAGTCGAATGTGGATTGAGTTGCTTTCCGTGTTCGGATATTGCAATAGATTCGCCGGGATGGCGCCGCCGTTGTCTTTGCCGAATCGGGCAGAGATTTCATGCCCCGAGGGACGATCCTTCGGTCGGTAGAATTTCTCCGGGTCTTCGATCAATTTCTTCATGCGGTCGCTGTAGGGGGCCAAGACGTTTCGGATATCCGCTTTAGGATTCTCGGCCTTCGACAGCCACCAAACCGTGTTGACAGAATCCTTGGCCCGGATTTTCCGCTTGTTGACCCATTCGATCGGGGAGGGCAACTTTGCTGGGTTGTGCCAAAAAAACTCCTCCGCCAGATGAAATCCGTGTTCGTCGCAGAGCCGCAGCAGAACTCGAAAATTGTAGAGCGACCTGACGGGCTTTCCTCGCTGATAAGCGCCGCCTAGGTCGAGCACGAAACTGCCCGTCTCTTTGAGGATTCGCTTGACGAGGGGACCGAAGGAAACGAGCCAGTCGACGTACGGGCCTTGCTCGAGGTTCCCGTAAGACTTTTGCCGGAGAAGCGCGAAAGGCGGCGACGTGACGACCAAATCGATCGAGTCTGCCGCGATGGTCGGAAGGTACTCTTCGGATCGTGCAACGATCGTTTTGCCCAGCCTGGTGCGATAAAGTTCGGTCCCGGGGCCGAAGTTTCTCGGCTCGTCGGTCGCTCGCCGAGCGATTGCGGGTCGAAGCATTCCCTCGCCTTTCAAAGCCTTCAACTTAGCAAAAAGAACTCAGGTCGCAATGAATACTATGAGATACGTAACCCAAAGTCTGTAGACCTATGAGTTACCATTCCGCAGACTTGCTGTCAACCGGCGTTTAGTTGAATTCGGCGAGAAATGGCGTGAGCAACATCCGTGTCCGTTTCGGGAACCAGTTGCGAGTCATCCGAGCCGCCCGAGGGATTTCTCAAGAAGAGCTAGCTCATCGAGCAGGACTGCACCGAACTTACATCAGTAGCGTGGAACGCGGCGAAAGAAACGTCACCCTGGAAACGGTCGAGAAGCTGGCCAAATCGCTGGAGCTCCCGATGACGAAGCTCATGCCCGATTAGCGCCCCTCGTTGAGCAATTCCGTGCGACGTAAAAAACCTGGCCTGCCAATCTTCAAGCATCACCATGACAAGGCGGAACTGGACAAGATTTTTCCGCATTTGCGGCTTTTGCAATCGCTTGCTCGAAAACACGGCATTCAAGATATTTTCCAGGACAACGGCGGCAAGTTGCTGCAAATCGCTCTTGTGACCGGTCTGACGCTGCTTCGCAAGCGCGAAGGCAACGACGCGGTGGATGAAGAGGGAAGGGAATACGAACTGAAGTCGGTAAACGCCGCACTGACGAGCAGTTTTTCGACCCACCACCACCTCAATCCGACGATCCTCAAGAAGTATCGCTCCGTGGGTTGGATCTTTGCCGTTTACGACGACATTGAATTGCAGACCGTCTACTATCTGGCCCGCGATCAGTTGGAGCCGTTCTTCTCGAAATGGGAGAAGAAGTGGAACGCCTCCGGCAAGGACATCAACAACCCCAAGATCCCGTTGAAGTTCGTCGTCGCCAACGGCCACCGCATTTTTCCCGGCGGCAAGCGCAAGGCGTGAACAAACCGCACGGGCGACGTGCCCGTCAACTCGGCCAAGGAAAAGAAGCTGACCAACATGCGGGCCTCGGGCAGCGACCGCAACAGCCTGCTCAAGCCGCCGCGGCGCAGCGCACCAATCGCAGGACGAGCGACGTGGTCTACAGCCCTCTGAGTCGCGGTGCGGAAAACGGCGAAGGGCCTCAAGCTGATTCGCCCGCCGATCTCGGCCAGGTTGCCATTGCGGCGGCAGACGCCTTGCTCGAGGATCTTGAACATGCCCGGCGGCTTTCGGCCGATTGGACCGACGAGGAGTTGGCCTTCGCCTTGCTTCGCGGCGCCATGGACCGCTGCCTGCACGCTCTGGCCGAAACCGACTGCTGGGGCAAAGCCAATCAGGCGGCCTCGAACGAATTCTGGAAGCGAACCGGCGACTTGCTGGGCTTGGGGTCGCTGCAAGCTCGGGCCCGCGGCAAGCCGCGCGGCTATGCGGGCGACCACGAAATGTTCGTGCAGTTCTACGAACGGCGCTGCGTCGAACATCCGCTGGGAAAACTGTTCGACCGCTACTTCCAACTCCAGGCGGCGGTCGAAGCCGTGCGCTCGCGAACCGAGCAAATCGCCGCGGCCATGACGAGCCATTTCCTGCGATTGGGCGCCGATCGGCCCTATCGCGCGGTAAGCGTCGGTTGCGGACCGGCGATCGATTTCGAATTGGCGGCGCGCTGGCTCGGCGAACGGCAACGGCAATTATCGCTGGCGCTCCTCGATCTCGACGGCGACGCCGTCGAACACGCCCTGGACCGCTTGCGCAGCGTCTTGCACGAAGAGCAATTGCTCGGCGTTCGCGACAATCTCTACCGCCTGGCCGACAAACCCAAGTCGGCCGCGCTGGTGCAAGAAGCCGATTTCCTGGTTTGTCCGGGGTTGTTCGATTACCTGTCCGACGAAGCGGCGATCAAGCTGCTGCGATTGTTTTGGAACGGGCTCAAACCTCGCGGCATGCTGCTGGTCGGCAACTTCGCGCCGCACAATCCGACGCGAGCCTACATGGAATGGATCGGCGACTGGCGACTGATTTACCGCGCGCCCGCCGAGCTTGCCAAGCTGGCCGAAGCGGCCGGCATTCCGCGAACGACCTTTCAGATCGGCGCCGAGCGATTGGGAATCGATCTGTTTCTGCGTGCCGAAAAGCCGGCAGCTTGACGCGACGCGGCGGAACGTCGCTGAAATCTAGCGCCTCTTCAAGTCTGAGTTGATAGGTGAGGGTGGCTGGCGGCAGATCGCAGCGATACGAGAGCGTACTGGGGCTTCGCCAAGGCTCAGCCGCCAGCCACCCGACTGTCAAAATGGCTTTGAATAGGCACTAGCGATTCCGCGTCGAACAAGCGTCGGCAACGGCGCAGCCGGTCGAGCAACTCGCGCAGCCTTGGCCGGCGGCGGCTTCGGTCCCGCAATCGGGGCCGCAACCGCGAGCGAGCGTGTCGGCGAACGCGCGGAACTGAACCTGGGCGTCGTAGAGCTCGGCCAACTCGCTCGTGACGGACTGCAATTCGGGCGGCTGCTCGCCGAGAAAGTAGAACACCAGCGTCTGGCCGTCGAACAGGTGCTCGACGTCCATCAAGGCGACGGGCAACCCAAGTTCGTCGAGCCGATGCTGGCAGGCGGCGTAGGCCGCCTGGCGGTTCTTGTTGAGCCGGGCTTCGAGCAACTGGTCTTCGACCGTCATGCCGCGCAGAATCTGCCCGTCGGCGGCAGTTTGGCTTTCGACGACCGGAGGGGCGAGCACTTCGCCGAGTTCCAAACCTCGTTCGGACCGCACCACCACGCGCGTGCCGCGCGGATAGCGAGCCGCATCGACCGCTGCAAAGCGGCCGACTTGACTCAGAGCACCGACGCGAACCAGATGAAAACGTGCCATACTTGCATTCTGACCGGCTGGCGCCCAGGCGCCAAGGTCGGGCGATGGTCAACCCAAGGATCGCCTTTTTTGCTTGAGTTTCCCCTTCAGGGCGCGGTAACATCACCCCTCGACGCGAGGGTTTCAACCGAAACGGAGGGCCGGGCGCCCTCGCCCGGCGTTTGATACGGAGGGCCGGGCGCCCTCGCCCGGCGTTTAGCCCTCGGGAGCACCGGCGGCGGACGCCGCGGCAGGGCGATTCGAGTCAGTTCAAGTCGATTGCCGCGAGCCGACGCAGTGCCAGCTTTGGGCAGGCTCTTGGATCAGGGCGAACGTCATGACGATCTCGGTGCAATGCGAGGCGTGCGGACAGGTCTATGAGTTGAACGAGCAGCTCGCCGGCCGGGTTTTTCAGTGCCGGCGTTGCGGGGCATCGCTTCAAGCGCCGGCGGCCGATCCGACGTTCGGCTTGGCGCCGCCGATCTACCCTGCCGAGCTGATCTACCCGCAGGAACCCGCTTATCCGGCTTCGCAGGATTTTGGCGGCAGCTATCTTGCCTCCGGAACGCCGGCGTTGCCGCCGCACACGCGTCGGCGTCGCAAGCAGAACAGCGGTCCGCTGCTTTGGATAGCGGCCGTGGCCGGATCGCTGTTTGGGTTGACGGTTGTGGCCGCGATGGTCGTGGCGTCGGGCATGGGTCCCGAGGGCTGGGTCACTTTGCTCACAGCGCCAAGTCGCGAGCGCAACAAGGTGCGGCCGATCACGCCGCCCGAAACGGAGCCCTCACCGGAGTCGATCTTTCAGCAGGGGCTGGGCGCTTGCAACAAGATCAACAGCGCTTTGGCGGGCATCTACGACGAGGCCTCGGCGTATCAGCATCGAGACGAACTAGTGGCCGCGTTGCGGGAAGACGGCGAATTAGAGGTTCGCCGTCGCGACGCCGAATTTCCCGACCTGCCCGCCGAGGAGTTGGAGCGACTGAACGCGATTTACATACCTCAATTCAAGGCCGCCGGCAAACAGGCCGGGCGGGAAACGGCGCGCATTTTGCAAATTCCTGCAGCGAGGCAGGTTTTGGCGGAATCGCTGCAACAATTCAACGGTATGGACCTAGAAAGGAATCTAAGGCTCTTTTTGGTGCGGCAGTTTTGCGGAATGTCCATGCCTTCGCCGCAGGCAAACAGCGAACTCTTCGCGCGGTACGCCGAACGCCATGTCGTGGAGATCGTGGTCCAGCAATTGCCCGCTGAAGCCGTGCAGTCCGTTTCCCAGCGACTCCGAGAGATTTCCAATTGCCAAGCCTCGATGGGCCAGGGAAATGGCGAATCGGCGAGGTTCACCATTGCGCCGATCCGCGACGTCAGAGCTTTGGCGGCGAAGATCGATTTTGGCACGGTGACGGTGCTCCACGTTTCGCAGAGTCTGCTGGTCGTCGTGGCGGACGCCTCGAAACTCGCCGCATTGCCTCCACCGGCTCCTCCGTCCCCGCCACCCGCGCCGCTCCGTCCGCAGGCGTCCGATCCTCGCGATCCGGCTTTTTATCGACGCAACCTGGAAGACCTGTCGAACAGCAATCCCGGCTACCGTCATGCGGCCGCATTCCGACTGCAGTCGGCGGAACCCAAGGAATTGCGAGCCGAAATCGCCCAGGCGTTCATCAAGATGCTGGGCGATTCCGATAAGTCCCTTCGCCATCTAGCCGTCCAAGCGCTGCCGGTCTGGGCGACCGCCGACGAAGCCGTGCCGTTGCTGATCGAAGTGTTGCACGATTCCGACGCCGGGCTAGTCGACAAAGCGATCAAGGCCTTGGCGGAATTCAAGGATCTTCGCGCTGCCGGCCCATTGTGCGAGCAAGCGAACCGGTTCGGCTTTCAAGTCCATGTCGCTACCAACTAGATACATGCCATAAGTCGTTTTGCAGTCCAATTTTGTTGACCAAGGTGGAAGGGCTGGTATCATGCGGTTGACACCCCGTTTGACACCTACACACCATTTCCCCGAGGCCAACCATGCTGAAGCCTACCGAAAAGACGGCCGCCAAGAAAGCAGCGAAAAAGGGCCGGCCACGCCAGACCACGCGGCCCGAACTGCTGCCGTATCCCGACTTCCCGCTCTTCGGTCACAACGGCACGCGCTGGGCCAAAGTCATTCGAGGAAAGCGGCATTACTTCGGTAAGGTGGCCGATGGCTGGCAAGCCGCCCTTGAGAAATATGAGCGGGAGCGTGAAGACCTGTACGCCGGGCGGACGCCGAGAGTCCAAGCGGACGGGCTGACCGTGGCGGCCCTGGCGAACGCATTTCTCACGTCGAAGCGGCATTTGGTTGACACCGGAGAACTGAGCCCGCACTCGTTCGTTGATTATTACGCGACGTGCAAGTTGCTGATTGAACATTTCGGCGCCGGGCGGCTGGTCATCGACCTGGCGGCCGACGATTTCGAGAAGCTGCGGCGGGCTATGGCCAAGACCCGCGGCCCGGTCACGCTGGGGAACGAAATCACCCGCGTCCGCGTGGCGTTCAAATATGCCTATGATGCCGAACTGATTGAGCGACCGATCCGCTTCGGGCCGACGTTCAGGAAGCCGACCAAGACGACGCTGCGGCGGGAACGGCAGAAGAAAGGCCCGCGGATGTTCGAGGCTGCCGAACTGCGGCAAATCATTGCCGCGGCCCCGGCGCAACTCAGGGCGATGATTCTGTTGGGCGCGAATGCCGGGCTGGGCAACCATGACGTGGGGCTCTTGCCGCTGAAGGCCATCGACATCGAATCCGGCTGGCTCGATTTTCCTAGGCCGAAGACGGCCATCCATCGGCGGTGTTGGCTGTGGCCGGAGACCATCGCCGCCGTCCGGGCTGCGCTTGCCGAGCGGCCGACGCCCAAGGATGCCGCGGCGGCCAAGCTGGTTTTTTTGACGCGGTTCGGCGTGTCATGGACGCGCGAACCGACCATCGACGACGACGGCTCGCCGAAAAAAGCGGCCGATAACGCGCTGGCGAAAGAGTTCCGCAAGCTGCTGGACAAGCTGAAGCTATGGCGGCCGGGTCTGGGCTTTTATGCTCTTAGGCACAGTTTCGAAACCGTGGCGGGCGAGTCGAGAGACCAAGTCGCCGTCAACGCCGTCATGGGGCACGCGGATAGCTCTATGAGCGCGGTCTACCGGGAACGCATCGTCGATGATCGGCTCAGGGCCGTGGCCGAACACGTGCGCCAGTGGCTGCTGACTGCCGACCGCGGCGCCGAGCCAGAGCCGGCGGGCGGCTGGATGCTCGAATAATTCGACTTCTGAATTTCAGAAGTCGATTCAAAGACTGTCTGCCCATCTTTCCCAATTCGCCCAGATGACTTCGGTATTACCGCAGTCAATTCGTCGGGCGGCTTTTTTTTGCGCCCTAGGTGGCAATGGGTTGCCACTCTTGCGGCTCACTCGGACACTTACATTTCTGTAAGGGAAACCCTTATGGTGCGCCAATCCAGACATCAGAGACATTGCGGCACAGTCAACCGAGACAAGCAAGCCAGCGCGGCGAAAACCACAATTAGCTAAGGAGACCGAACGTGATTATTTTCGGGAGCACGCTTACCCACACGACGCCGCGAGAAATCAGCCGTCGGCTCGGACTGCGAATCCACGTCGTATTAGCGTGGATTGCGTCGGGAGAACTCAGAGCAGCAAACGTAACAGCGAAGCGCAACGGCCAGCGGCCACGCTGGCGTATCGCGGAGGCCGACCTCGAGAGTTTTCTGTCGGGGCGGGCGGGCGGCCCGAAGCCGGCGCCCGTCGCCAGACCGAGACGAACGCGAGACGAGAGCGTTACTCAGTATTTCCCGGAAAAGTAGATTTTTTTCTTTTACCGAATGGGGCGCACAAATAAGCCCGGCTAACCGTGACGAGCGGCGCCGGGCAGAAAGCGAGTTGATATGACGGATAGTATCGAGTCGGTCGGCGAAAGTCAAGACGGCGGCGGCAAGCCACACAATCGAGTTGCCGATTTTTTCGGCGACGACGGCGCGTTCGTTGACGATCCGCTCGCATGCCTGCCGAAAATCAGCGCGGTTTCCCGTGACGCGCCGCGGATCAGTAGAGCGGCATGGGCGGCGCTACAAAACTCGAATACGCCCGCCCGGCTTTTCAACTTTGGCGGCGGACCGGCGAGAGTCGGCAAAGACGCTGATGGATCCGTTTGCGTTCAGCATCTTGACGAGAAAAAGTTTCGGCACGAACTCTCTCGATCGGCACAATGGTTCCGGCGACGAGAGAACGGAGATTCAGTCACCGACTCGCCGGCGATGCCGTCCAGGGACATCGTGCAGGACATGCTGGCGGCGCCAGAGATTCCGCTGCCGACGCTGCTGCAAATCGTCCATTCTCCTGTATTCTCTCGAGACGGCGCGCTGAGGACGACTCCGGGCTACGACGCCGATTGTAAGTCATACTATGCGCCTGCCAAGAGCTTCCGCGTTCCGAACGTTCACCGCGACCCGAACGGCGCCGCCATTGAATGGGCTCGACGGCTGATCTGCGACGACCTGTTGGGCGACTTTCCGTTCGTCAGCGCGGCAGAGAAGGCGCACGCCGTAGCGCTGGCGTTGCAACCCTTTGCGCGGAACATCATCGACGGCTGTACGCCGCTTTACGTCGTCGAAAAGCCTTCTCCAGGAACCGGCGCCACGAAGATGGTCGAATCGCTGACCTGGATGTTCCTGGGTCGCGAAATCGAATCGACCACTGAAGCTAAAGACGACGATGAATGGCGAAAACGCATCACGTCAACACTCAAGAGCGCGCCGGCATACTTTTTCATCGACAATCTGAGCCAAACGCTGGCATCGGCACACCTGTCGTCTGCGATCACCGTGAAGGCATGGAATGACCGCATGCTGGGCTTCAGTCGCGATATCACTGTTAAGCCGCACTGTACCTGGATTGCGACCGGCAATAACCCATCGTATTCCGAAGAAATGACACGGCGGATCGTGCGAATCCGGTTAGACGCGCGCATTGAGCGACCGTACCTGAGACCGCTAGAATCGTTCCGACATAGGCTGCCGGAATGGGCGAAGGAAAACCGACCGAGACTCGTGTGGGCGGCGCTAACGCTCATTCGCGCCTGGGTCGCGGCCGGAAAGCCAAAGGGCAAGCGCTCGGTCGGCATGTTCGAGAGTTGGGCCGAAGTCATGGGCGGAATTCTCGATGTGGCGGGAGTGCCCGGATTCCTTGGCAATCTCGACCAACTGTACGAATCGTCGAACAGCGAGCGCGCAGCGTGGTCGGCACTCATCGGGATATGGTGGGACGGACACCAAGACAAGTTTTTAAAAAGCAGCCAGATCTATCCGCTCGTGGTGCGCCACGATGTTCCGTTAGACGTCGGGAGCGGGACCGATCAGAGCCGCAAGATCCGGCTCGGCGATCTTGTGACGCTGCACCGCGACCAAGTGTTCACGATCGAAGCCGGCGGCGAAACCCTAAGGCTACGGTTGGAGCGGTCGGATAAGCAAACACAGCGAACCTGATATGGTTGGACCAGTCAAGGGTGATTGTTTCGCCTTGCGGCGGGTGCTTCATGGCGGATGTTTCACGGTGTTTAGGGAATGGCCAGGAGACGGAACGCGGCGATGAGTCGGCGACGGTAAATCAGTCTGATATTCG
>DATKRK010000417.1:0-5835 GCA_035532215.1 Pirellulales bacterium
CGGACGGCTATTATCACGATCCTGTGGAAATCCGCCATTCCCGGACCTCCTCGCGACTGTTTTGCGGCGCCGCCCGCGATCAGGTAGGCTGGAAGCTCCGCCAACGATTACCTACTGGTTCTTCAACGCCTTTTTTGACAGGGGGGGTGGCTGGCGGCAGAGCGAAGCGATGCCCCAGTGAGCTGGGGCTTCGCCAGGGCTCAGCCGCCAGCCACCCCGTCAATTCAGGCGTGATCGGACACTACCTGACGCCCCACCAAGAGAGACTTGCGATATGCTCGGTCTTGCCAAGAGCTGGGCAGCGCCAAGCCGCGTGCCGCCGCCCGTCGTGCTGGCGTGTATTTTCGCGGCGGAAACGGTTTTGGCGCCGCGCTTGTGTGCGGCTGCCGAGACGGCCGGCGCCCAAATCAGCTTCAACCGCGATATCCGGCCCATCCTGTCCGACCATTGTTTTCAATGCCATGGGCCCGACTCCGCTCAGCGCAAGGCCGACTTGCGGCTGGACGCCGAGGCCGGCGCCGAGGCCGACCTGGGCGGACATCGGGCCATCGTGCCGGGCGACGTCGAGGCCAGCGAGCTCGTGCGGCGAATCACGGCCGCCGACCCTGAGGAGCGCATGCCGCCGGCCGAGTTCGAGCGTCCGCTTTCGGCCGAGCAAATCGATCTCTTGGAAAAGTGGATCGCCGAAGGCGCCAAGTGGCAAGGGCACTGGTCGTTCATTCCGCCCGTGCGGCCGCAGCCGCCGGCGGTGCGCGACGCGGCCTGGCCGCGCGGCCCGATCGACGCATTTGTACTGGCGCGACTGGAAGCCGAAGGGCTGTCGCCTTCGCCCGAAGCCGACAAGACGACGCTCTTGCGGCGCGTGACGTTCGATCTGACCGGCCTGCCGCCCGCGCCGGCGGAAGTCGACGCCTTTCTGGCCGACGATTCGCCCGGCGCTTTCGAGCGCGTGGTCGATCGACTGCTGGCCTCGCCGCGCTACGGCGAGCGGATGGCGGCGCGCTGGCTCGACGGCGCCCGCTATGCCGACTCGAACGGCTATCAGAGCGACGGCGAACGCTTCATGTGGCGCTGGCGCGACTGGGTGATCGACGCCTACAACCGCAACCTGCCTTTCGACCAGTTCACCGTCGAACAGCTCGCTGGCGATCTGCTGCCTGGCTGCACGCTCGAGCAGCAGATTGCCACCGGCTTCAATCGCAATCATCGCGGCAACGGCGAAGGGGGCATCATTCCGGCCGAATACGCGGTGGAGTATGTGGTCGATCGCGTCGACACCACGGCCACCGTCTGGCTCGGGCTGACGATGGGCTGCGGCCGGTGCCACGATCACAAGTTCGATCCGCTCACGCAGCGCGAGTTTTACGGCCTCTTCGCCTACTTCAACAACGTGCCCGAGCGAGGCAAGGCCGTGAAGTTCGGCAATTCGCCGCCGTTCATTTCGGTGCCGACGCCCATCGAGCGGCAAGAGCTGGCGGCGCTCGATCGTTCGTTGGCCGCCGCCGAAGAAGAGTTCCAGCGAGCCGCCGCCGAACTGCCCGCCGCGCAGACGGCGTGGGAGAACGACGCGCTGCGACCGCCGCCACGCGATTGGACGATCGCCGAAGGGCTCGACGCAAGGTTTGCGTTCGACGGCCAGGCGCAGAACCTGGTTGCCGCCGGGGCGCATGTGAAGTTCGTCGATGGCGAGCCGGCGTTTTCGCACGGCCGCACCGGCCAGGCGGCCGAATTCGACGGCCAGCGGTTCGTCGATGCAGGCCCTACGGGCGACTTCGGCTATCTCGACAAGTTTTCAATTTCCGCGTGGATCAATCCGGCCGAAGCCAACGCCGGCACGGCGATTTCGCGGATGAAGGATGTCGCGGAAGCCAGCGGCTATTACTTGCAAATCGTCGACGGCCGCGTGCAACTGAACCTGGTCATGCGCTGGCTCGACGATTGCCTGCGCGTCGAAACCCAGCGGCGCCTGACGCCCGGCGAGTGGCGGCACGTGACGGCCGTGTACGACGGCTCGCGCGTCGCCGCGGGAATCAGCATCTACATCGACGGCAAGCTTGAACCGCTGAAGGTGGTCCTCGACGATTTGAATCAGACCTTCGCCGTGGTTGAGCCGCTGCGAATCGGCGGCGGCGGCGGGCCGGAGGGGCGCTTTCGCGGCAAGCTGGACGATGTGCGAGTCTATCGCCGGGCGCTCAGCGAAGAAGAAGCAGCCATCGTCGCCGCGGCCGAATCGATCCGCGAGATTCTCGCTCTGCCCGCCGCCGAGCGGTCGGCGAATCAAACGCGAAAGCTGGCTGCCTACTTCTTGACGGAAGCGGCGCCCGAGCCGATCCGCTCCGCCTGGCGCCGCGTCGTCGAACTCCGCGCACGGCGCAAGGCGCTGGTCGAAAGTTTCCCCACCACGATGGTCATGCAGGAAATGCCGACGCCCCGCGAGACGCATGTTTTGCTGCGCGGCGAGTATGACAAGCCCGGTGAGCGCGTGGCGCCGGGTTTGCCCGCCAGCTTGCCTCCTTTGCCCGCCGGGGCGCCGAACAACCGCCTGGGCTTCGCCCGTTGGCTGGTCGATCCGGCCAATCCGCTCACGGCCCGCGTGGCGGTAAACCGCTATTGGCAGATGTTCTTCGGCACGGGCATCGTCAAGACGGTCGACGATTTTGGTTCCCAGGGCGAGGCGCCGAGCCACCCGGAATTGCTCGACTGGCTGGCGACCGAATACATCGCGGGCGGCTGGGACACGAAGGCGCTATTGCGGGCGATCGTGACCAGTGCGACCTATCGCCAGGCTTCCGGCGTAACGCCCGAACTGCTGCGCCGCGATCCCGAGAACCGCCTGCTCGCGCGCGGGCCGCGGGTGCGGCTGGCGGCGGAGATGATTCGCGACCAGACGCTGGCGGCCAGCGGCTTGTTGGTGGAGCGCATCGGCGGGCCGTCGGTCAAGCCCTATCAGCCGGGCGATTTGTGGAAGGAACTGGCCAGCGTCGAGTACGTGCAGGACCACGGCGAAAAGCTGTATCGCCGCAGCCTCTACACGTTCTGGAAGCGGACCGTGGCCCCGCCGACGATGATTGCCTTCGATGCCGCCGGCCGCGAAACCTGCACCGTCCGCGAAACGCGGACCAACACGCCCTTGCAAGCCCTGACGCTGTTGAACGAGGTGACGTTCGTCGAGGCGGCCCGGATGTTGGCTCAGCGCGTGATGCTCGCAGGGGGCGAAACGCCCGAGTCGCGGCTCGCGCTGGGCTTCCGGCTGGCTGTCGCGCGGCCGCCGCAGCCGGCCGAGTTGGAGATTCTGGTCAAAGGTTTCGAGAGTCATCTGGCCCGTTATCGGGCTGAACCGCAGGCGGCGGCCGAGTTGCTCTCCGCCGGCGAAGCGCCTCGCGACGAGCGGCTCGACGCGGCCGAGTTGGCGGCCTACGCGGCGGCGGCCAGCGTAATTCTGAATTTGGATGAGACAGTCACCAAAGAGTAGAGGCAATTGGAATTGGTGAGTAGCACGGTTTCACTCCGATTCGAGGATCTCACGCGGAGACGCGGAGAGGCGGAGAGGATTTCTTCGCTACTTTCCTCTCCGCGTCTCCGCGTCTCCGCGTGCCCCCCCGTTGCCCCAATGCGCCTGGTATGAGAACATTCATGCACCCAATCCTGGGAAACTCGTTGCTCGTAACTCGCCGCCATTTCTTCGGCCGCGCGGCGACCGGGCTGGGCGTGGCGGCGTTGGCTTCGCTGCTGGGCCAAGAACAGGCCGGCGCCGAAGAAGCGGCGGTCGGCGGTTTGCCCGGCTTGCCGCACTTTGCCGCGAAGGCCAAGCGCGTGATCTATCTGTTCCAGTCGGGCGCTCCGTCGCAGATGGACCTGTTCGATTACAAGCCGATGCTCGCCGAACGCCGCGGCCAGGAACTGCCCGACTCGGTCCGCCGCGGCCAGCGGCTGACCGGCATGACCGCCACGCAGTCGAGCTTTCCGATCGCGCCGACGAAGTACAAGTTCGCCCAACACGGCGAGACCGGGGCCTGGCTGAGCGAACTGCTGCCGCACACGGCCCGCATCGCCGACCGGCTGTGCTTCGTGAAGTCGATGCACACCGAAGCCATCAACCACGATCCGGCCGTGACCTTCTTTCAAACCGGCGCCCAACTGGCTGGCCGCCCAAGCATGGGCGCCTGGCTGTCGTACGGGCTGGGGACCGAAAACCGCGACTTGCCGGCCTTCGTGGCGATGGTCTCGCAAGGCAGCGGCAACCCGAACGGCCAGCCGCTCTACGACCGGCTGTGGGGCAGCGGCTTTTTGCCGACGAAGTACCAAGGCGTCAAGTTCCGTTCGGCCGGCGAGCCGGTGCTGTATCTGTCGAACCCTGCCGGCGTTTCGGCCGACGGGCGGCGGCGAATGCTCGACGACCTGGCCCGACTCAACCAGCTCAAGCTGGCCGAACTCGGCGATCCGGAAATTTCCACGCGAATCGCCCAGTACGAGCTGGCCTATCGCATGCAGACTTCGGTGCCCGAGTTGACCGACGTCTCGAACGAGCCGGCGCACGTGTTCGAGCTGTACGGCCCCGACGCGGCCAAGCCCGGCACGTATGCGGCCAACTGCCTGTTGGCCCGGCGGCTGGTCGAGCGCGGCGTGCGGTTCGTGCAGTTGTTCCACCGCGGCTGGGATCAACACACCTCGCTGCCCAAGCAGATCACCGGCCAGGCTCGCGACACCGATCAGGCCTCGGCCGCTTTGGTGGCCGATCTGGAGCAACGCGGGCTGTTGGACGAGACGCTCGTCGTCTGGGGCGGCGAGTTCGGCCGCACGGTCTATTGCCAAGGCCGGCTGACGGCCGACGACTACGGCCGCGACCACCACCCGCGGTGCTTCACCATTTGGCTCGCCGGCGCGGGGATCAAGCCCGGCGTGTCGCACGGCGAAACCGACGACTACTGCTACAACGTCGTCCGCGATCCGGTCCACGTCCACGACCTGCACGCCACGCTGCTCTACTGTCTGGGCATCGACCACACGCGGCTGACGTTCAAGTCCCAAGGCCGATATTACCGGCTGACCGACGTACACGGGAATGTGGTGAAGGAGATCTTGGCGTAACGTGCGTATTTTTAGGGAGAACTCGGTGATGCCGACGCCGCCAAGACTCAAACTGTTAAGAGGTCTGCTCGGCGCCGTGGCATCGGCTGCGGTCGGCGCTGCGGCGCCTGCTGTGGAGATCTTTGCATTCACCGTGTGCCGCTGGCGGCTGCAGGGAACTCCGGCCTTCGACTGGCACCTTGATCTGATTTGGCTCAAACGCGATTTGCTCGGGCCCTTCGCAGGGCCAGCGCTCACTAACTCTTTGTGCCGGTAAGGACTTGTGTCATGAAGTCAAAATCCCAGCCGCAGCTTCGGCGCTTCATGGCGATGCTTTCAGTGCCAGTATGCTGCTTAAGCAGCGATAATGTGAATCGATTCAACCAGGCAAAGTTCTCGCGCATGTTAACATCGCGAATGCGAGATTCATCTTCACGATACGTGACATCGAGACTCCAATGGCACGTGTTCTCAATGCCCCAGTGACTACGAACGGCATGCGCAAATCGCTTTACGCCCATGGCGAGACTGCTGATATAGTAACGGACTTCATGGGTCTCTTTGCCATTGCGCAGGCAGCAATGCACAACGACGCCAATCGTCAGCAGGCCTTTCCAGAGGTTGAAGCCTGGCAGGGTTTTTGGTGCGGGCATCTGAATGTACGTTCGCGTCTCTTCGCGCCCGTGTCCCGTTTCGGTCGTTACGTAGCGGCGAGCAGCTACGTCGGCAAAGTCGTTCTCCCACGCTTTCTCGACATGCTCAATCGTC
>DATKRK010000418.1:0-41785 GCA_035532215.1 Pirellulales bacterium
CTGGATTTCGGGCGGCAATGCCTGCAGTTGTTCGGGCGTAATCGGCGCTTGCGGCGGCAACATACCGACTATTTCGCCGATTTCGCCTCATGCGCGAAGAGCAGTTTTCGCCCCGGCTACGCCGGGGCGTGAACGGTTACGTCTTCGCCAAGCGGTTCCGGCGTATCATGCCGGTCTCTTGGTTGTTGCCCATCCCATTTTCGTAAAACATCAGCAACACCTTGCATCAACGTCCCGTATTGTTGGCTTTCCGGCCGTTGATACGCCGACGTTTCACGCCCCGAAAGTAGCCCAATTGCTGCCCGCCTGATCTCTTCGTATGAATGAGTCGCCATCGGTTGCCCTCCGGTGAGTGCCTGGAAAGCCGCCATTGTATGGCATCTGGCATCCAATCCAAATCCCCCTATGGCGGATAATTCAATTCATGCCGGATTGATATTGGGCGCTTCCTCGCCGCCGCCGCGACACTGAACGCGCCGGATTGTCTTTTCTGCCGCCCTTTACGCCCCTTCCCGCATCAATTCCTTGATCGCCCCTTCCAACCGATCGGTCGTTTCCGCCGCTACCGTCCTTGGCCGGGCGGTCGGATCGGCCTGGCTGAGATCGATCGGCTCGCCGAAGACGACGCGGGCGCGGCGGCGGCCTTTGGGGAGGGCGAAGCCGTCGAGGTCTTCTTCGAGCTTTTCGATCGTCTCGGCGATCCGCTCGATCGAAGGCTTTTCGCTGAGGTAATTGCCCGGATAACTGTAGGCTTGCAGGGCCAACTGCACGTCGTCCAAGGCGTCGCGGGCCTGCTCGCGATCTTCGGCGCCGGTCGCTTCGTCGGTCCAGATCTCGAACAGCCGCCGCCGCAGCGTCTTGACGCGCAAGGCCACCGTTTCGGCCGAGGGAGATTTTTTCAGATACTCGGTCTCGTGCCGGGCCAACAGCGATTCGGTCAACAGCGCCAGCCGCTCGGCCAGCGTGCCGGCGGTTTCGAAGGAGCGGCCGAATTTTTCTTTCTCGCGGATCGTGAGCAAAAACTCGCCGTAGTGCAGAATCCGCTGGTCGAGCGAGGCGCCGCGCGGCGTCTTCAATCGCAGGCTGTGTTCGAGCCGGGCCACGGCCGTTTCGATCTTCGGCCGGATGTCGTCGACGTAACGGTAGCGAATGGCCGTCGGCACGATCCACACGCGGCGGCCGGGCGCGGTCTTGGTCAGCTCGCGCTGGGCGCTGAAGGCCATGAAAGCCACGCCGTCCAACAGCGGCGTCAGCCGGTCGTTGAGGCGGTAGACTTCGCCCTCGGGGAACACGACCAGCGAGCGGCCGGTGGTGAGAATCTCGGCGCCCTGCTTCAGCGCGCGGCGGTCGCAGCCTTCGCGATCGACGCTGAAGGCGCCCATCCGCTGCAGAATCCAGCCGTCGAGGCCCAAGTGCGGGCGGAAGATTTGCCAGGCGGCCATGAAGTGCAGTTGCCGGCCGATCCGCCAGCCGACTTGCATCATCACGTGCGGGTCGCTGTCGTGGCTATGGTTGGGCGCCAGCAGCACGCCGTCGCCCGCGGCGAATTGCCGGCCGAATTCGTGCGGCCGGTCGATCGCGACTTCGGCGATCTTGTAGTAGCGCCGCAGATACCAATAGCGCCACGGTTCGAGGGCCGCATTCCAGAAGCGGTTGGGCCGCGGCGGCCAGAACCGCGGCATCGCCCCGTCGACGATCGCATTCCACATGAACTTTCGCCCGCGCGCTGGCGGCGCACCCGGTGGTCGTTCGCTTGCACGGTCCGATTCTCGCCGGGGCGGAAGGGCAAGTCAAATCGCCGGCGCGAGACGGTGGGAGTTAACCACGGAGGCATGGAGAGCACGGCGAGTAAGACAAGGCAGCGCGCCCTCACCTAACCTCTCCCAGAGGGAGAGGGACATGAACGACCGGGTTGTTGCCCCGTTTCCCGCCTGTCTGCCTATCTACCCTACTACCTGTCTGACTATTGACTACTGACGACCGGCGGCGTGCTTTGCTGCGACGTGATGGCGGTGTTGAAGCCGGGGTTGAAGCTGGAGATGTTGCCGGTGTCGAACTTCACGCCTTGGCGTTGGGCCAAGAGCCGCAGCACCTTTTCGAAATACTGCACGCGATACGCACGCTTGTGGCGGGCCCAGAGAAACGCTTGTTCGACCAGGCTTTGGGGCAAGCTGCCCTCGTTGACCCTGGTCAGCACGACTTTGATAAAGGCGAAGTCTTGCGGCCGCATCGCGCGCAGCCCCCTTTCGAGCTGCACCTTGAGACTGACTTTCGTCGTGCCGACGTCGGTGCTGATGATGTCGTCGGCCGAGGCCGGCTCGCGCAACAGGGGCAGACTGCCGAGCCCGGCGCCGATCAATGCCAAAGCGAACCACTTGCGGTTCATTGCGTGCCTCCATGCGACCCTCGGTCGCGCAATCGTTCCAGAATGGACCATTCGAAGGGAGCGGACTTGTAGCGAAATTGCGGCCCGGCCGCAAGGCGGATGTTGGGCAAGCGGGGTTTGTGCGTCGATGAGCGAATTCCTGCAAAATCAAGCCACGGATGGAACACGGATCGAACACGGATAAGAAATCGAGAACCGCAAGTTCGAACCTCACCTTCGTCCGGCGGAAAGTGAAGCTCCGTGTGATTTTATCCGTGTTCGATCCGTGTTTCATCCGTGGCTCGCTCCTCCTCTCCGCGAGTCACCGTAATACTTCGGGCAACCCCTTACTCTTTTGGACCACGCATGACCTGCAAATACCTGATTGACGTCAAAAACTCGTCCATCCTCGCGGTGGTTTTCTCAAGCCAGGGCGGGCGGTTGAAGAACGAATGGGGCTGGCCGGGCGCGGTGTAAAGCTCCGCCCGATGACCGAGTTTCTCGCTGGCGGCCATGAACTCCTTGGCCTGGGCCATCAACGGGTCAGCGTCGCCGAACATCAAGAGCGTCGGCGGGCTGTCCTTGGCCAGGTGCAGCGTGGGCGAAATCGCTTTGCCCAGCTCGGCGTCGTTGCCGATCCGGTCCATCAACTGGGGCCTTCCGTCGAAACGGAGCACCGGGTTGAAGAGCACCAAGGCGTTGGGCCGCGAAGAGATCTGGGCGTCTTCGTCTGCGGCGTCGAGCCCCGGCGCCAACGCCGTACAGGCCGCGATGTGCCCGCCGGCCGAGCCGCCGGCGGCGGCGATCCGCTCGGGATCGACGCCCAGTTCCGCCGCGTGCTGGCGCAGCCAGCGGACGGCGCTCTTGGCGTCCTCGACGCATTCCTTGGGCGAAACGTCGTGCCGCGATTTCACGCGGTAATCGGCCCGAGCGGCCACCATGCCGCGCGCGGCCAGGCGCCCGGCCTGCGTCTCGAACTGCGAGATTCGCCCGTTCGTCCAGCCGCCGCCGAAGAAGAACACGATCGCCGGCCGCTTGTCGGTCGCTTTCCAATCGGCCGGATAGTGCACGACCATTTCCAATTCAGTCTGCGGCGTCTTTTTGTAGACGAAGCTCTTGGTCGCCGCCGCGGCCGCTGGCTTTTTCTGGCGGCTTTCGGCCTGGGCCAATAGCACGGCCGTGCCGGGCGGTTGCGCAGAACTCGCGGCCGGTGCGGCGCCGGGGGCTTGATCCGACTGCAAATAAGCGAACAAATCTCGCAGCTCCTGGTCGGCCAAGGGATCAAGCAGCCGCTCGGGCATCAGCGACAGCGGGCTCGGCTCGAAGGCGTCCAATTCGCCGCGAGCAAGCGTCGTGCGGATATTCTGGGCGTCGACGAGCGTCACCGTGTCGGCCGTCGACGCGGCCAGCAGACCGTTGATCGCGCGGCCGTCGGCGGTCTGGGCGGCGTAAGCCACGTACTCGGCGCGAATCACCGAACTGGGGTCGACGATATTTGGCAGCAGCACCGAAATGTTCTTGCGATCGACGCCCGTCAGGTCGGGGCCGATGCGGTTGCCCTGGCCAAACAACGGGTGGCAGGTCTGGCAATGCTTGGCGACCAGCTTCTGCCCGTTGGCCGCGTCGCCTTTGCCTTTGGCCAGAATCTGCTGGATGGCCAGGATGCGGCCTTGCTTTTCTCGCGAGGTGGCCGGCGCAACCTTGCCCCAGAGGGCTTCGATCTTGGGCGTCAACTCGGGCTGGTCGTGAACGAGCATCTGGCGGACCTGGTCGAGACCGACGTCGGCCGCGGGAATTTGCTTTTGTTCGACGGCCGCCACCAGCGACTCGGTCCAGGTCGCGCGGCTGGCGAGCATCGTTCGCACGCGAGCTTTCACCTCGGCCGTCATCCGCGGATATTGCTCGACGAGCGTCTGGGCGATTTCAGGCGAGTCGTAAGGCTGCAAGGCCGCCAGCGCCGCGATTTCGATCGCGGGCGGCTCGCCCTCCTGGACAAGCGGCAACAATTTCTCGATGTACGCCGCGCGGGGCACGGCGGCCAGCGTCTGCAACAGCGCCGCGCGATCCGCGTCGGCGGCGCTGCGATCGGCGATGCGCTCAAGCGCTAACTTGGAAGCCTTCGCAATCTGCATTCGCAACGCAACGCGGATCACCGCCGAATCGAGCGGCTTTTCGTCGAGCGTTTCGGCGATCGCTTCGGTCATGTCGCCGGGCGCCTCAACCCTGCCGACTTCGGCCAATTGCAAATCGATGGCGGCCAAGAGCGCATTCCGCGCGGCCATATCCGGCGCGAGCCACAACAATTGCCCGCACGCCGCCCAGCCGGCTTCGGAGCGATCGCCGGCATAGCGGCGCGCCAGCCGCTCGACGAGCGTGCTGCGCACCAGCGGCCGACTCCAGGCCGCCGGGGCTGCTAGCATGGAGAGGACTCGCGGAGCGTCGGAAATCGCGTTGTCCTCAACCGCCCACCAGATCAACAGCGGCAGGTGCGGATCGGCGGCGTCCTCGTCGTGCGCGAGCATCGGCTCGACGATCTCCAGGCATTGTCCGCCCGGCAGACGCTTCGCCGTGCAGGCAAGCTGGCTGCGAACGTGCAAATCGGTTTCTCGTTCGGCCAGTGCGACGAGCTCGGGCATGAGCGCGGGCGAGATTTTCCGTTCGTCGCCCAACAGGCGAATGGTCCACTCCCGGACTGCGGCGAAGGGATGATCGAGCAGCGTTTCGGCCAATTCTTCGTCGAATCCGCCGCTGACATAGACCGCCCACAACGCTTCCAGCGCACTTTTCTCCGACGTGGCCTTGGCCAGCCGCTCTTTCAAGGCATCGACGATTGTCGCGTCTTGCCGCTCGCCGAGAATGCGCCGCGCCTCGCGCGAGTACCAGGCGTTGTTGTGATCGAGCAACTCGACCAGTTCGACACTGGCCAGCTTTTCCAGCCCCAGCGGTCCCATCGGCTGGGGCTTCGCGCCCGCGGGGACGAACCGCCAGATGCGGCCGTCCGTGCGACTGGGCGGATACCATTGGCTGCGGTCTTTCGGGCTGGTGTGGCTGATGTTCACGTCGCACCAGTCGGCGGCGTACAGCGCGCCGTCGGGGCCGACCAGGCAATCGACCGGCCGGAACCAAACGTCGGACGAAACGGCGAAATCCTCCTGGAAGTGCGTCTCGAAGGTCGAGCCGCTCGGCTTCAACTGGCTCACGCGCATCGCGTTGGCCCGCAGGTTCGGGTAGATCACGGCGCCGTCGAAGCGCTCGGGCAGCAGGCCGCCCTGATAGATCACCGCGCCGCCGGTCAGCGCGCTGCCCAAAAAGCCGACGTGCTTGACCGGGTTGAAATATCCGAATGAGAACGGGTTGTGCAGCGGCCCGTGCTTGCCGAAGCCTTTGATGTAGTACGCGCCCTGCACGTGATGGCACAGCGGCTCGGTCGTGTTGCCCCCGGCGAACAACCGGCCTTGCGGGTCGAATTCGATGCCCCAGGTGTTGCCGCCTCCTTCGGCGAACAGCTCGAACCGCTTCGTGCGGACGTGATAGCGCCAGATGCCTTGCTGGAATTCGATGCCGCGGATATTGGCGGTGACAGTGCTGCCTTGGGCGCCGTAGAGCCAGCCGTCGGGGCCCCAGGTGAGCGAGTTGGCGAAGGCATGCGCGTCTTCCATGCCGAAGCCGGTGAGCAGCACTTCGGGATCGCCGTCGGGGACGTCATCGCGATCGCGGTCGGCGTAATACAACAAGTACGGCGGCTGCGCGACGAACACGCCGCCATAGCCCAGCGCCATGCCCGAGGCCAGGTTCAAGCCGCTCAAGAATTGTTTGGTGCGGTCGGCGCGGCCGTCGCCGTCGGTATCTTCGAGAATCGTGATCCGGTCGGCGCCCTGGGGGCCGCGCGGCGGCGGATCGGGGAGGCGGTCGTACTTGGTGCGCAGATACTGATCGACGGCGGTCGCCTTCAGCCCGTTGGGGTTCGGGTATTGGATATATTCGAGCACCCACATCCGGCCGCGATCGTCGAAGCTGATGCTCACCGGCTGCGCGACTTGCGGTTCGCTGGCGAAGAGCTGCAGCTCCAGGCCCTCGGCGACGCGGATTTGCTGGCGAGCTTCCTCGGGCGTCGGCGCCTGAGAGACGGAATCCTGGCCGCAAGCGTATTGGCCGGGCGGCAACGCAGCGAACGGGAGACAAACAACCCCAACGAGAAAAATGGTCGCCGAACGTTTCATGGTTCGAAGTTCTCCGGACTAAGAGGCGCATCGATGCGGCCGCACGGAGCGATTCGCCGTCCGCGGCCTTCGCCAGAAGTTCCTGCCGATTCTAACTCACCGCTCCAGCGGACGAAATCGGGTGGCCCTGGAGTCGCCCTGCTTGCCGCCAGCTTTAACTGGCGGTTTTCGGAGAATTAAAATCGGTTTTCAAAGCCGGCTCTAGCCGGGCTTCTCGAAGATTTCGGCGAAGCGAAGAGCCCGCCGGAAAGACAAGGGTTGAAGCAGGCGGCAGGCCAACAAGATATTGCCTTCGCCAGTTCGCGCCGATGCAACCTTGGGCAAACCGATTCCACCGCGACGCTCCCTTTATGGTCGGGGCGTTCGAGGCTTCACCAGCCCGACTCGGCGGATTGCAGCGTGCCGAGCACGGCGTTTTGCCAACGAGCGCAGCGGACGTATTGCTGTGTGAGCACGGCGACCAATTCTTCGTGGTCGATCGGCTTGAGCAGGTAATCGCTGGCGCCGTATTCGATCGCTTCGGTGATCTTGTCCCAGGTCGAGTGAGCGGTGACGAAGATGACCTGGGTCCAGGCGTTGCGCCGCTTGGCAAATCGCAAGATCTCCAATCCGCCGCCGCCAGGCATTTCCAAATCGGAGATCAACAGATCGCAGCAGTTTTCTTCCAGCCAGCGCCGCGCCTGATCGGAATCGGTGTGTCCGAACACCGTGATACGCTCGCCAAGCTGTCGCTCGATGACCTGCGTCAACAATCTCACCATGCTCGCGTCGTCGTCGACTACGAGCAAGTTCAGTTTTCGGGCCATGCTGGTTTGCATCGAAAGCGATCCTCGGGGCTGGAACCTGTCGGAAAAGAAAACCTCGGCGTGCCGCCACAACGCCGCAGGTGCTGAAGTATAGAATACTTTTACTCCCCAAAAGGCGGGTATCGGCTGATTATTCGCGCAGCCTGGCGCCGCGGCGGGAAGCAGTCTGACACGTAAGTCTTGTGTTGCAAAAGACATGCGACATGGGCCGCGATTGCATCCAACGCGGTTTGTGACGGAACCGCTGGCAAGCGGCTACTAAGCTTGGGGAAGAAACCATCTTTGTCTCGCCTGAGAGTGCCTGCGTGGACGCGCTTTTGGAAACCACCGAGCGCACTGACGAGGCGTTGGCGGCCGAGGCGGCCCGCGAGGGCTCTGACGGGCCGGCGTTCGTCGCTTTGCTCGATCGCTATCGCGATCGGGTGTGGCGGATTTGTTTCCGTCTGATGGGCCACGCCGACGACGCTCAGGACGCCGCGCAGGAGGTCTTCGTGCGACTGTTCTTGAATCGCGCCAAGTTCGACGGCCGCTCGAAATACTCGACCTGGGTTCACGGCGTGGCGGTGCGCACCTGTCTCGGCCTGCGTCGCAGCCGAGGCCGGCGCCGCCGGCACGAAGATGCCGCCGGCGAAATCGCTTTGGAAATGCGAGCGCCCGCCGCGCGTTCGGCGGCGCCCGACTTGTCGCTCGATTTGGAACAGATGCTCGAAAGCCTCGACGAAGAAGACCGGGCGCTGGTCATTCTCAAGTACTCCGAAAACTACAGCTACGAGGAATTGGCCGCCATCTTCGGCCTTTCCGAAAGCGCTTGCAAAATGCGCGTCAGCCGGGCTCGAGAGAAGATTCGACAAAAATTCGGCGATTCTGCGTGACGCGGCCCGCGGCGCCGGCAACTCACCAATAGCCAAACACGTAGGGTGGGGCGCAGCCCCACGCGGCGCAACGTGCGAACCAACGTGGGGCTTTCGCCCCACCCTACGTTAGGTCCAATCCAAGGCGGACGCGATGACGAACGATCTGTTGGAACAACTCGCCGAGTCGGAAATTCCGCCCCTGCCGGCCGATTTCGACCGCGACGTACACGAGCGCGTCAATGACGCCTTGACGTTCGGGCACTTCGCGGAGTTCGGATTGCGGGTTTTGCCCTACGCCTTCGTGCACATGGCGCAGGCTTTGATTGGATTTTTCTCGTTGACGCTCTCCGGTCGTTTCCCGGCGAGCGAGTCGACGCGGGATCGATAAACCAAGGAGCATTCTCATGCCTACGTTCAATTTTGCGGAATTCAATACCTGGCAGGACGCCATTGCGGCCAGTTTCAATCACGCCTTCGGCCAGATCATCGGCTTGCTGCCCAACATCGTGGCGATGCTGGCGGTGCTCGTCGTGGGCTATATCGTGGCCCACGTGCTCGATAAATTCGCGACGGCCTTGAGCCAATCGCTGGGCTTGGAAACCGCCGCCGAGCGCAGCGGCTTGCGAGCTTCGATGAAGCAGGTCGGCATCCAGCGCAGCGTCCCTGCGATCGTCGGACAGATCGTGTTCTGGCTGACGATGTGCGTGTTCTTGAGCGCGGCCTTCAATATCCTCGGCTTGCAGGCGGTGTCGGCCGCGATGGAAAGAATCGTCGCCTATATCCCGAACTTGCTGGTCGCCACGGTGGTGGTCGTCGTGGGCTTGCTCGTCGCGGGATTCCTGCGGGGCGTAGTGGCTACGAGCGCCGACCGAGTCGGCATCAGCTACGCCGAGAACCTGGCCAACGGCGTGTACTACGTCTTGGCGTTGATGACCTTCATCGGCGCCTTCGACCAGTTGCACATCGAGTTCGGTTTGCTCAAGGAACTGATCCTGATCGCCTTCGGCGGTTTGGCGCTCGGCTTCGGACTGGCCTTCGGCCTCGGCGGGCGCGACGTGATGGGCGGCATTCTGGCCGGCTACTACACTCGCCAGCGGCTGCACACGGGCGACCGCGTCCACGTGGCCGGCATGGAAGGGACCGTTCGCGAGGTCGGCCCCGTGGCGACCGTGATCGAAACCGAAGAGGACGGCCTGCTCAACCGGCACAGCGTGCCCAACACGCGAATGCTGGCCGAAGCCGTGCGGTAAGGCCCAAGTAGACGCGGCGCCCCTGCCGCGTGCCTATTCCAAATCCGTTCCAAACGCCCCGAGGGCACTCGCTGCCTTCGGGGTTCTATTATGACTTTAGCCCACATTGTAATCCATCAGCCGAACTGACACGAGACACCGACTGTTCGCGAAGAATTTGTGCAGCTCGCCTACCGATTCAAGAGATCTTGTGTCGAATATTCTCTTTACAGTCGACTTTTCTCCAAGGGCGTATTTTCTCTTGCCATTGCTGGTTTTTGAATCGAGTAACCCGACTCTGAGGAGCTGACAGGCAACGTCGTTCACGTCGCGCGCATTGACGCAGTCCTTGGGAAATCCTCCGTTCGCAAGGTCCGCTGCCCAAAGAAAATCCTTGTTTTTAGCCTTGCCGCCCCATTTTCCCAAGCGTTCCAGCTTTCGCAGAACTAAATAGGCGACTAGCTCTCGATGTGGAATGAGTGGTTCGCCCGCGTCATATGCGATTCTGGCAGCCTCACAAGACTGCCAGAGATCCTCGACGCAAAGAGCGTTGAGCAGATAGACTGACGAACATCTTCGAAGGGCGCCGTGAAGTCTCTGGAACAGGCGATGTTGTACGCGTTGGAGCATAATGACAGGACCGGGCGAACGCCTGACGAGATCAAGCACGGTGGGGACGTCGAACGCCGCTTGGCTGTTATAAGTGTGCCGGTGAAAAACGCAGCCGTCCCAACCGGGGTCACTTCGAAGAGCTTGCTCAAGCTCAGCAATCCATTGCTCAACACAATGCAGGGAGCTGGCAGAAGGATGCATAATATGCAGATGCGGCAGCGGCATTTCTCATCCTTAACCGCATTCGCTACTCGGCCAGCAGATCAGGGCGAAGCACTTCGACCAGATGCTTAGCCGGAATCCGTAAGGCTAGTAACTGCCCCGTCGACATTCGCCGCAGCGCTGCCAAGAGATGCTCTTTCAAGTCCCCACCGCTCCGAATGCCTGGAGGCGAAGACAACGCATGTCTACTTGGCGCGGCCTGCTGGAAAACGAGCGCGTGCGAAATGCCGTTTTCACCGCACCACTTTTCAACATGAGCTATTACCCATCGAGACCTGTGCCTTTTCCATTTTCCCTCTAACGCTCGATCGATCGCACGTAGCGCCGCAGGTAAGTCGCTGTACCACCGCGGGCTCTCGATGGCGGCCAGAAGTGACGGGTCATCCTGCCGACCCTCCTCGAGCAAAAACGCGCGACTGTCTTCGCGTTGTGCGTCGATGTCCAAGGAGTCTATCTTCGCCCAGTCGTCATTTGGCTCAGCGTCTCCTGCCCGGCCAAGCCTTAGCTCACCTGAGACCTTGTTAAAAAGCCGCTCTCCCTCGGGAAACTGAGAGACAAACGCACTCCAAACCGGCGGTCTCAGGAATCGGCTGGGCCGCAACGATACGGGCGCGAACGGCGCAACGGGTGGACCGCCGGCGACGGCTTCAGCCGCCTCGCCAGCCAATCGCCACACCGCTAAAGCGCCTTTTGAGTTGGGCCCAAGCCGGACCAAACCACGACGTTCCAGTTCGATAAGTGCGTCTTTGAATTTAAGAAAGCCGAACGCAGAGGACGGCTCAGGGACTGTGCGCCTAACCAGATACCCAACTTTCGCAGCTGTCATACTGCCGGTGGGGTCATTTGGCGCAAAGTTTTCGCAGATCTGCGTCGCAACGAGCTGAAGGTACTGCTCCGGGTTCATGCCGGTCTCCTAAAAAAAGAAAAGACTCCTTAGTAGCTAAGGAGCCTTCTTCAAATTAGAATTACTTGGCAAGAACCGGATTACGGAGTCTATACTGTTTCCCGCTCTAGAGATGCTTGCACGCCACCTCGTCAGAAAACAACCGCTCTCTCCAGGCTTTCAATCGTGAGCGCACTCTGTAGAGCTGCCCAGGACGGTCTGCTGGTTTAAGTATCGGCGACGTCCGGCAATTTGTCAACAGTTCTCAGGAATTTTTCGCCTGTCAGAACTAGCCGGCCCACTCTGCATCGCTGCGAAAAGACTGCGAACTCGCTCCGAGTTCCCAGGAGGGCACACCAGAGAATCAAGCATCCCGCCTTGCCGGTTTTCCAAACGCTGAAGCCCGTCAGCGACTAGCTCTAATGGGGGAGTCAAATACACTAGTTTCGGAATGCGGCTGGGGGCCCATTGCGCGCAGCCGGTAGTACGCCGTGCGCGAACGTGACGTGCGAGTTGGCCAGCCCAGTCCGCTCCTCGCTGAGAGCCCGTTGGCATCGTCGCCGATAGTTCTTCGGCCGCGACCTTGCCTGTCCTACGAGGGATCTGTTACACTATTGGGTTCCCGAAATGGGCGATCATGCCGGCCCTGCCGGCAGCCGGGAAGGAGATCGCCGGTTCGCGGAGCCGAAGGTGCAAGTCAGCGTTATCAGCCAGCCACGGAGAACTGTGTGGGAACGAAAAGGACCGGTAAAGGGCGAAGAAAAGTTGGCCGCAAAAAGCGCCGCATGCGCGCTAAGATTCGACATCGCAAGGGTTAATCGTCCGCTCGTCGGCAGCGGTTAGCTGTTGCCGGACCAAGTGCAATCCAGGGGACCGGCGTCCATCCAGGGCCATGAGCGATTCGACCCTCTTGCGAATTGACGGCGACGTAGAGCGAACGCTGGCCTTGTCGTTTGCCGATCTGGCCGCGGTCGACGCACGGCGGCAGATTGACGACGTCAGCCGCTCGGACCCCAAACGCCGCGGCGGCGCCGTGCAGTTGAGCGCCCTGTTGGAATTGGCCGGCGTGCGCCCCTCCGCCCGCTACATTACCCTGCACGCCTCGAGCGACGACTTTCACGCCAGCCTTCCGCTGGATGCCGTTCGCGAGCGGGCGATCGTGATTTATCGGCTCGATGGCGGACCGTTGCCGGTCTCGGCAGGCGGGCCGGTGCGGTTTTTCATTCCCGACTTCGCCGCCTGCCGCACGCAGGAAGTCGACGAGTGCGCGAACGTGAAATTCGTCGACCGCATCGAATTGTCGGCGACGCGCGGCCTCGACAACCGCCCTCTGGAAGAAGCCGAGCACGCCGAGTTGCACCGCCGCCAGGCCGAAGGCCGCTCTTGATTCCAAGCTCAGCCCAAGGCGCCGGCTATTGCAAGCCCATCATGGCCTGTTGCGGCGCCGCGGCCCCGCCGATGCGGCGCAAAGCCTGCTGGCCGAGGAACCGCGGCGAGATCATGGCGTTGAAGCCGTAGTTGTTCTTGCTGTTGTCGACGTAGAAAGCGACGTTGGCGACGAACGATTCGCCGATCCGCGTGACCGCGATGTTCTGGCCGATGTTTTGGTTGCCGAGGGCGATCGACGTGCCGGCGGTGTACATCCATTTCGGGCTGAGCATGTAGGTGTGCGTCACCGTCATATAATTGTAATTGAAGGGCCCGCTGATCGTGCGGAAACTGACGTTCCAATTCAGCCGCGGCGATTGTGAAACCGAACCGGTGACGGTGAACGTCTTCTCGGCTTGCGGAAAAAAGTCGTACATGCCGTCGGAGAGCAGCGTCAGCCGGTCGCCCACGTGCCAGCGGAAGTCGAAATTCGCCAGGCCGATAGGCTGCCCGAAGTTGTCGCGGTTGGGGTTCGGGAAGTATACGGCGCCCGTGTTGAGCACGATCCAATCGATGATCCGGCGGTGGCCCGGCGGGCCGCGCTTGGTCTGCCAGCGCTGACGCAGGCCGAAGCGCACGGCGTCCAGGCGGTCGGCGATCTCGCTGACGGGCGAACTGACCCAATTCTGCAGGCCGCTGCGCAGGGCATAAGAGCGAGGGTCGAACTGAAAGGGCGTCGTGCCGCCGTAGTCCAGGAAGGCGAAACGGCGGCGGTAGTGCTCCTGCGAGTTGTCGTCCAACGGATCGTACAGCGGCAATGCCGTCATCCGCTTGTTGGTGTCGGAAGCCGAGGCGTCGAATTCGAACACCGCCTTATGGGCAATGCCGTGGACGTTGAGCAGGGAGTTCTCGACGGCGGAGTTGGCCGTCCAAAACGGAATGCTGCCGCGCAAACCCGCCTGGCCCCAGGCCCGATTGAACTGGTTGCCGTTCAGGTCTTGCCCCCAGCTCGCCAGTTCGCCCATGGCATAGGGCGAGAACTTGAAGGGCCCCAGATCGATCGGCGCATCGACTTCCTGGCGGCTTACCAGTTGCTGGCCCTGCACGTTCGCCGGCTGGCCGAGCGAGTTCAATTCCCACGGCAGCCACTGGAACGGCACGGTGCCGTAGGCCGAGGCGGGCTGCTTTTGGATCACGCGATATTGCGCATAGCCGACGTTGGTGTGTTCGTACCACGTCAGTCGGTCGCGCAACCACGGCAGCCGTTCGCCCAGCGTCTCGCCCAACAGCGATTGGCCCAGCGTGTAATGTTCGAGCCGCGGAAACCAGTTCGTTTCCGTGAAGAACGGGTTCAGACGCACCGAGGAATAGACGCTCCACGACCGATTGTTCTCGATATGCTTCAATTCGAGATCGGTCGTTTCGTCCTTGTTCTGGTCCCACTCGGCTTCGTAATACTGCTCCAGGAAGTTCAGGTCGCTAATGTAACCCAGTTCGCCCGTCAATTGGTAGTTTTTCGGCAATTGCTGGCGGAATTGGCCGAACACGCGGCCGCGGTCGCGCGTCTCGGGGATCACGCCGTTGCGCGTGTAGCCCAGCACGTCCCGGCCTTTGTCGTGCAAGCCCCAGGCTTTGAAATTGGCGGTGACCGATCCCAGGCCAAGAAACATGGGCCGGTTGAACGTCGCGGTGGTGCCGCCGCCCAAACCGCGCTTGGTCAGATCGCTGGTCTGCAACGTCCAATTCATGCCCTCCGGCCGCTTGTCTCCCAGGCCCAGCAACTGAAAGGCGTTGAAATCGGCCTCGGTCCAAACGCCGAAAATCCGGTCGGGCTGCACGTAGGCGTTTTGGATCACGGTCGACGGCTGGTCGAGATTCGTCGAAAACCGGGGCCAGTAGAAAACCGGCACGGGACCGACGAAAAAGAAGTTGTGCTTGGCCGTCACCGTCTGATCGTGCTTAATCACCGGTTCCTGGCTATCGGCGTCGAGCTCCGGCACGCCGGTATCCGGGTCGACCTCCGGAATCTGATGGTCTTCGACGAAGACTTCGTGCGCTTGCACGCGGAACCGCGGCTTGCCCAGGCGGCTGGAAGTGAAGAAGCTGTTTTGAGCGTAAAACGTGTCGCCGTGGGCGATCCGCACCAGTTGCGATTTCAACCGCATCAAGCCGCCGAATTTGGGGGCCGGAGTGAAGATGTCGCTGTCGACGATCGTGCCGTTCTTGTTGGCCACGTCGTAGAACATGCGGTCGGCGTAGATCACCCGATCGCCCTGACGGAATACGACGTGGCCTTCGAGGTAGACCTCCAAGGGCACGTTGTCGTCCTGGTATTTTTCCTGCAAATCGTCGGCCAACGAGCCGACGGTCCAGATCACGGCGCTATCGGCCTGAATGTCGAGATGCTCGGCCTTGGCGCCCAAGCCGCTGATGAAGATCTGCACGCCTTGCTTGATGGTCAGCACCCCTTCGTCGCGAGCCGGGTTGGGAATCCAGCTCGCTTGCGGCGGCACGCTGCTGCGCGGAAAGAATTGGATGCGGCGGCGACCGACCGGCGCGGCGGCGACCGAGGGCTCCGGAAGCGTCTGGCCGGGCGGCGCCGCCAAGGGTGCGGGGGGCAGCGCGGTCGGCGCCGGATCGGCGCCGTTGGCGGTGAACTGCGTGCGGCGAATGCCCTCTGCGTCCGGGTCGCGCGCCGCCATGCCGTTCTGATAAACGGTCGGCTTGAGCGGCGGCTCGGGGCCGGGGCGGCGCGGCGTGCGAAACTGGAGCGAGCGCGAATGAAACCGGCCCAGCCAGCCGCGCTCGCCGCCCACGTTGCGCGGCTGTTGGAAGGTTTGCTCGCGCCTGCCGGCTTCGATCTGCACGTTGCCTTCGAGGTAGGCGATCACCTTGTGCTGCGGCGGTTCGGCCGCTTGTTCGTCTTGCTCGCCCTCGTCGGGCAAAGCCGCCGGCGTGCGCTCGTCGCGCTTGATCCACAACACGGCGTCGCGGCTGCGGCAACGATTGGCGCCTTGATGGATCGTACACTCGCCGCCGAGCAGCCAGACGTCGTACTGGCCTTGCCGCCAACGATTGGCGCGCCGCGCCGAAATCACGATCGGCTCGTCGGGATCGGCCGGGGGCAATTCAATTTGCGCTTGGACTTCAGTCGCGGCCAACAGACAACCGATCAAGAGCCCGACGCGCAGCGCGAACCGGCCGGCGCGCAAGCGATCTGGCGCGCAAGGCAAGCCGACCCAGCGATAGGCTGTTGAACTACTCAGCGTCTTTGGCGATCCTTCCGGCACGCTTGCGCCGCCCCAAGGCGCACGACGGCTGCCGGATTCACAGAGCAAACGGGATTCACAAAGCGAAATGGACGAACGTCTTAAGAGAAGTGCCGACCTTCCGAGGTCGGGGCGGGATTATAGGAGTCGGCCCCCTGGCGGGTCAAGGCAGCTTACGGGCTATTCGAAACATTTTAAGTGCAAGCTGGTTCAGGCCTTGCGCCGCAAAAACCGGCCGGCGATCGCCGCCGCTCCGCACGCCGCCAACAAGGCCGCGAAAGGCACGAGCGGCGCCCGCATTCGCATGTCGGTCCAATAAACCGCATGCACGGCCATGAACGTCAATGCTAGCAGCGCGCCCCACAGCCAGGGCGAGCGCAAAAGCTGCCCGCGCAAAACCGCCAAGCCCGCCGCGGCCAGGATAAATTCCGCCAAGTACCAAGCGGCCGTAGCATACCGCAGCGCGTTGCTGCGACCGGCGCCTTCCACCTGTCGCGGCAGCAAGCCCCAGAGGCGGGTGAGCCGCACCAACGAGGCGTAGAGGAACGTGCGGGGTTGTTGGCGAATCGTGCCCAAGGCCCAGTCGTACAAGGATCTGTCGGCCTCCAACTCCGAATTCAAGGCGAGAATGTTCAAGACTCCTTCCCCGCCTTCCTCATCAAATTCTTCGAGCGCCTTCGATTGCCACACCTCCCCGCGTTTCGAGGTCTTCAAAAACTTGTAATAACTCTCGTTGTTACCCAACAGCAGCGTATAGCCGCCGTGCGTGGTAGTGACGATCGGCCGGCTGAGCTGTAGTTGATTTCGCACGGCCCAGGGCGCAAGCGTCAGCGCCAGCGCGGCAAGCATTGCTCCGCCGTATTTCGCTTTGCCACTCCACGCGGGCAATCGCCACGCTTCGGCAACCACGACGAGCCCGGCCCACGGCAAGAACGTCGGCCGGCACAATGCGGCCAGTCCCAAGCAGCAACCAACGATCGCCGCGCGAGCGACCGATGGCCGCTCGTCGAAGCGGGTCAAGGCGACCAGCGACAACGCCGCCAGGCAGGTCGCCAGCGTTTCAGTCATCACCACGAGCGACTGGTTGATGAGGATTGGATCGCAAGCCACGAGCAGCGCCGCCAGCAGCGACCAGCGCCCCAGCTTCCAACGCGCGCCCAGCCATAACACGGCGCCGACCGTGCCGACGCCCAATACGACGTGCAACAAGCGAATCGCGAAAAACGTCAGGTGCTGGTCCTCGACCGCCAGGCAGGGAACCAACAGCAGCGGATAGAGCGGCGGCCGATAGGCCGTCGGCTTTTCATCGTTTCCGAACACGCCTTCGCCGAGCAGGTTTCTCGCCAGCCGCCGGTAGCCGTCGGGATCGCTTACGAGCGTGTCGTGCCGCAGGTTGAACGCGCCGGCGCGAATGAACACGGCGAAGGCCAGCACCAGCCACACGCTCCAGGGAATCGGGGCGCGCCGCGGGTCGGCTGAGGCGGTTTCTGACGCGGCGGACGACATGTTTGACCCGGCTTTCGGCGCGGCGCCCGAGCGATACAATGACGCTCTTGCTCGAGGGGATGGTTATACCGCACGCGGGCGCTATCGAGACGTGGGGCGACGTTCCAGGCCGTCGATCGCCGGCGGCCTGGAAGGCCGCCCCACGATTAACGCACGATTCATGGATCACCGTCTCGCTACGGGCGATCGAAATCTGGAGACTATTGTTTGCACGTTCTTCAACCGATTATGGGTCGCTCGCCCCGGCAGCACAACCGGCCGGCATTTTGCGCCCCGCACGCCCGCCGGCCCGCAGCTCGACGCGGATGAGATCGCAGCGGATCACGCGATGGCTGATTGCTTGGCGCTGGCCGTTGTTGGTCTTGGGCGCCATCGCCGTCGCTGCGGCCTGGCTGCCCGCGCAGAACCTGGGCTTCGATCGCTCGATCGAAAACATGTTCGCCCCCGACGATCCCCTGCTGCCGCCGTTTCGCCAGCTCAAGCGCACTTTCGGCGGCGATGAAATCGCGCTGGCCGCCTACGTCGATCGCGAGTTGCTCTCGACGGAAGGTCTCGACCGGCTTGAAGAGCTTACCAAAGACCTGGCTGGCGTGCCGGGCGTGGCCAGCGCCTTCAGCCTGGCCAGCGTCAAACCGCTCTTGACCTCTGCGCTGCTCGCGTCGCTGCGCGAGCGCGTGCTCGAATTGAGCGAAGGCTACACCGTCGGCGCCGATCGCCAAACGGCCGGCATCGTCTGCATTCTCTCGCCCGAACATGAAACCAAGACGCCGCGCGCTCAGACGGTTGACGAACTGCGGCGGCGGATCGAGCGGCACGACCCGACCGGCGTGTTGACCGGCGAACCGGTGATGGTGGTCGACGGCTTCCGTTATTTGGAAGACGACGGCCGGTTGTTGGGACTGGTCTCGACCGCACTGCTGATGGCGACCATCGTGGTCTGCTTCCGAAGCCTGCGCTGGGTGCTCGTGCCGATGGCGGTCGTCGGCGCGGCACTGGTCTGGACCAAGGCGACGTTGGCCGGCAGCGGCTTGCACCTGAGCATGGTCAGCTCGATGCTCTGGGCGATCGTCACTGTGATCGGCGTGGCCACCGTCGTGCACCTGGTGATTGGCTTTCGCGACGCTCGCAAGGCCGGATTGCCGGCGCGCGAAGCCCTCGAAGCCGCCAGCGCCATGCTGGCGACGCCGATCTTCTGGGCCTGCGCCACCGACGCGGCGGGCTTCGCCTCGCTGATGGCCTCCAGCGTCGGGCCGGTCCACGATTTCGGCGTGATGATGCTGATCGGTTCGCTGCTGACGTTGGCTGCCATCGCGGTCGTCGCCCCGGGCCTGTCGCTCGCCGGGCGCTTCGACGCCGACCCGCAACGGGCCTGGGGCGAACGCGGCCTCGAACTGGGCCTGTCGCGCGTGGTCGACCTTATCGAGCGCCATCCGCGCGGCCTGGCTCTGGCGGTCGGCCTCGTCTGCGGCGGTTGTTCTTGGGGCATGATTTGGACCAAAGTTGAAACTGACTTTACTAACAACTTTCGTCAATCAAGTCCCATCGTTCGTTCTTACGATTTTATTGAAAATAGATTAGGCGGCGCCGGCGTCTGGGACGTCTTTCTGCCGGTCCCCGAGCAGCCCGACGCCGAGTTCATCGAGAGGGTTGCGCACTTGGAAGACCGCTTGCGCCGCGAGGCGGTCGTCCGCGGCCCCGACGGGAGCGAGCAGCCGGGGCTGACCAAGACGCTCAGCGCGATCGACGCACTGGATTTGATTCCCTACGGCAAGGCCGCCGCCGCCCGCAATCTCGAACAAACGCTGACGCTGCTGGGCAAGCAAATGCCGATCGTCGCCGCCCTGCACGGCCGCGACCCCAACGAGCACGATCGCTACTATCTGCGGATCATGCTGCGGGCCCGCGAGCGGCAATCGTCGCAGCAGAAGCACGAATTGATCGAGCAAGTCCGCCGGATCAGCCGCGAGGAATTCCCCGAGGCGCAAACGACCGGCTTCTTCGTGCTGCTGACCAAGCTGATCGAAAGCATCACCCGCGATCAATGGCTGACGTTCGGCATCGCATCGGCGGCGATCGGGCTGCTGATGCTGGCCGCCTTTCGCAGCTTGCGGCTGGCGATCGTCGCGCTGGTCCCGAACGCGGCGCCGATCTTCGTCGTCAGCGGGCTGATGGGCTGGTTCGGCTTCAAGATCAATATGGGCGCCGCCATGATCGCCAGCGTTTCGATGGGCTTGGCGATCGATTCGTCGATCCATTACATCACGGCCTTCCGCCGCCAGCGCAGCGCCGGTCGCTCCGTCCATGAGGCTCTGCACGCCGTCCATCAGACGGTCGGCCGGGCGATGGTGTTTTCGACGCTGGCCCTGATCGTCGGCTTTTCGGTGCTGGCGCTGAGCCGCTTCGTGCCGACGATCTATTTTGGCGTGCTGGTCGGGCTGACCATGTTCGGCGGATTGCTGGGCAATCTCGTGCTGCTGCCGTTGTTGTTGAAGTTGATCGATCGCGAACGGTAGGGCGAAACCATAGGGTGGGGCGACAGCTCCACGCAATGCGGTCCTCTCGCCCACGCAATGCGGTCCTTGCGCCGCACCCTACCGTGCTACTCCGGCGGGCGCTGGGACTCGTCGAGCGAATTTGCCGCCAGCGCCAACAACAGACAGACGGCCAGAAACGCCCAGCCTATGCCCAGCCCCAAGGCCAGCCGGCCGAGCAGCGCTGCGCCGGCGGCGTCTTGCATGGCCGCAAGCAAGCTGGCCACGCCTACAATCAGCACAATCGCGATCGGCGCCAACACCACGCCGGCCAGCAACCGCAGAATAGTGGATCTGGAAATCACGGGCCCATCCGTTAAAGTCTGCCCAGAACTGCTCATTTTGCGACTCGGCCGCCGGGTGTCAATGCCCGCGAGCAAGACAAAAACCGCTGAAATACATTGACTTAGGGTTGACGCCGGCGAAAATGGAGAGCAACCGTTGCGTTTACCGAACGGCGCCCGTTAAGCTTGGCTGCGATGGCTCGGCTTCAATCGGGGCCGCTGAGGTTGCATTTCGAAGAGCAAAACGTCTGTGCCGCAACGTCACTTCCGTGCGGGCGCGGACGCCGATGCCGCGGCGGCGGAACAGGTTGGAAAAATCGCGGGTCAACCGTAGGAGGCGCTTGATATGTCTCGAGCCAAGCGGTTCGTTGCTTATCTTATCGTGGCGGCGGCGGCGCTGGCGCTCGTCCAATCGTCGTGGGCCTCGAAGATCGTGCTCAAAGATGGTCGCGTTCTGGAGGGCAAGCTAGTCCGACTGATTACGCTGGCGCCGAAGCCGGGCGCCAAGCCGGCCTCCAGCGGCGCCCCGCCGGTGCAGCCGATCGTGATGATCGACAACGACCTGGTGCGGACCTTCGTTTCCAAGCGCCAGATCATCGAAGCCGACGAAAGCGTCCACGGCGAAGGCGTCGAGCACTTCAACATCCGCCAGCGCGCGGCTCACTTGGGCGGGACCGTGGCCAAGCTCGGCCCCTTGGTGCGGATCGACCCGTTCGATGAATTCGGCCGCCGCATCGTGCAGATGAACGCTAACATCGGGCAAGTCTCCGTCGTACAGGGCATCACGGAAATCTGGCCGACTTGGACCAAGGTCGAATCGGTTCAACTCAAGAATACGCGGAACATCATTTGGGACATGCGGATCGCCACCAGTACGATTCCGCCCGACACGCTGCGCAGCATTCTCTACAAGCAGATCGATCCCACGAACGTCCAGCATCGGCTGAAACTGGTGCGGTTGTTTCTGCAAAGCGAGCGTTATCAAGACGCTTTGGACGAACTGGAGCGCATCCGGAAGGATTTTCCCGAGCGCAAGGCCCAATTCGAGCCGCAAGTGCGCGACTTGAAACAGGCCTACGCCCGCCGTGCGCTGAGGGAAATCAACGTTCGCGCCGAGGCAGGGCAGCACATGCTGGCGATGGGAATGTTGAACAATTTTCCGGTCGACGGCGTGGCGGGCGAAACGCTCAAGGCCGTACAGCAAAAGGTCGACGAGTTCCGCGCCAATTTCGATCGGGCCGCGGAAATTCAAAAGCTGTTCGACGGCTTCGTCGGCAAATTGCAGGACAAGGCCCTGCAAGCCAAGGTCAAACCGATCCGCGACGAGATCTTCAAGGAGCTGAATCTCAACAGCATCGACCGGATGTCGACGTTCTGGCAGTTTCGCAACGATCCGACGATCCCGCCCGACGAAAAGCTGGCGCTGGCCGTCAGCGGCTGGCTGATCGGCGGCAACGACGCGTTGCGCAAGCTGCCGGTCGCTCTGTCGTTGGTGGAAACTCGCGATCTGGTGCGGGAGTATCTGGCCGAGCCGGTGCTACTGAATCGGCGCCAGATTCTGCCGAAGTTCGCCTCGCAAGAAGCGGCCACGCCCGAGTTAGTGGCCAAGTTGTTGCGCTATCTGCTGCCTCCGCTGGAGACCGAACCGCCGTCGAAGGAAACGCCCGGCTATTACGAGTTGGCAGTCGACGGCCCGCCCGGCATGGGGCCGATCAACTATTGCGTGCAGTTGCCGCCCGAGTACGATCTGCACCGGCTGTACCCGACCATCGTCACGCTGCACGGCGCCGCCACCACGCCCCAGCAGCAGATCGACTGGTGGGCCGGCATGCGCGCGCCTGACGGCAACCGCTTGGGGCAGGCCACGCGCTACGGATATATCGTGATCGCTCCAGCCTGGAGCGACGAAGGCCAGGTGGAATATCAATACTCGGCGGCCGAGCACGCGGCGGTGCTCAACTCGCTGCGCGACGCCTGCCGGCGGTTCTCCATCGACACCGACCGGCTGTTTCTCAGCGGCCACTCGATAGGAGGCGACGCCGCGTGGGATATCGGCCTGGCGCACCCCGATCTGTGGGCCGGCGTGATTCCGATCGTCGCTCGCTGCGACCGATACATCCATTTGGTTTGGGAAAACGCCGAGCACGTGCCGATGTATCTGGTTTCCGGCGAATTGGACGGCGACAAAAAGGGGCACAACTCGCAGTATCTCGACCGCTACCTGTCGCACGGCTACAACACCACGATCGCCGAATATCAAGGCCGCGGGCACGAGAATTTTTCCGACGAAATCCAGCGGCTGTTCGACTGGACCAACCGCTATCGCCGCGACTTCTTTCCTCGTGAATTCGCCTGCCGCAGCATGCGGCCTTGGGACAATTACTACTGGTGGCTCGAAGTCGACGACTTTCCGGCGAAGACGATGGTCGACCCCGACGACTGGCCGCCGCCCAAGAACTACCATGCCGCGCAGGTCAAGGGCGTTTTGAATGCCACCAACGGCATCAACGTGAACACGGCCGCGGCGAAGGCGACGATCTGGCTTTCGCCGGAGATCATCGACTTCAACCAGAAGATTTCGATCACCGTCAACGGCCGCCGCGCGCCCTTGCCCGGCGGCGGCGTTTCGCCCGATTTGCCGGTCCTGCTCGAAGACGCCCGCAGCCGCGCCGACCGCCAGCACGTCTTCTGGGCCAAGGTCGAGATGCCCTCGGGCAAGGTGAACGAGTTGGAAGAGTGAAGCTCGGGAGAAACAACTTATGAGATTTGCGATTCCCTGCTGCCTGTCGCTCGTCGCCGCCGCATCGCTGGCGGCCGAACCCGAGGCGGCCGTTTCGCTGTTCGACGGCAAATCGTTCAAGGGCTGGGAAGGAGACCTGAAGGTCTTCCGCATCGAACAGGGCGCCATCGTCGGCGGCAGCCTCGAGCATAAGGTCGCGCGCAATGAGTTTCTCTGCACCGAGCGCGAATACGGCGACTTCGAGCTGAAGCTCAAGTTCAAAGTGCTGGGCCAGGGCGCCAACGCGGGCATCCAAATCCGCAGCCGGCGGATTCCCGACCATCACGAAATGATCGGCTACCAAGCCGACCTGGGCGACAACTACTGGGGCAGCCTCTACGACGAATCGCGGCGCCGCAAGATTCTGGCCGCGGCCGACGCCAAGGCGGTCGCGGAAGTGCTCAAGCGCGACGACTGGAACGACTACAGAATTCGCTGCGAAGGCAAACGCATTCAACTTTGGATCAATGGCCTGAAGTCCATCGACTACACCGAGACGGACGACAAAATCGAGCAACGCGGCCTGATCGGCCTGCAAATCCACGGCGGCCCGCCCAGCGAAGCCTGGTACAAGGACATCACGCTGCGCGAGATTCGGAAGTCGGAAGTCGGAAACTAACAGGCGAGCGGGGGGCGTCAGCCCCCCGGTCTTCGCATTTCGCGGGTCTATCGATCTTACGAGATCGGCCTCTAACCGCTCGGCGATGGCCTTGTCACCAACCGTTCTCGACGTAGAAAGAGTTGTTGAGCAACCACTCCGCCGACGAAACCGAGCAGCAGCGGCCAGATCCAAACGACGAGATAGGAGAATCTGTCTCTGGCGATCATGGCAAGCTGGGTCGGATTCGGGGTCGGGTCTGGAACGCCACCATACGGATCAAATTTCTCAGCACGGGGTTGTTCGTCGGACGGATCGATTGGCGGTGGAGAGGCGCTCGGCGGCGGGAAGGGATGAATCGCATCCATCAGCCACTCGGAAATCTCGTGGGTCAGCCTGATTTCAGACAATGGAAACCGGTGCAAGCCCAGGTTTCCCCAACCGACGACGGCGAAGCCGATCCAAAAGGCGCGAGCGGCGCTGCGCTCGTAAACCAGAGCCGCCAAGAGGCCGAAGGTCAGCACGCCAAGCGCTGTCGCCTGGAACGCCATCGCCCACGTTTCCGTCGGTTTGACGAGCGCCGCGCAGACGATCGCCACGGCGGCAACGCCCAAGAACATCGACCACAGCGAGAAGCGAAAACCCTTCATGCCCGCGATTCTAGCCGCCAGCGCATAAAAAAGCCTTACCACTTTGCGCTCCGAATACCGCATTGACACGGCAGCCCTGCTTTCTGTTATACAACCCGCAGGCGCTGACAAGATCTAGGGCGTCTTGTGGGGCGGCCTTCCTGGCCGTCAATCGACGACGGCCTGGAAGGCCGCCCCACGGTCAACGGACGTCTCAATCTCAATCGGGCAAAGTATAAAACACGCTGCATGCCATCTTCCCCCTTCCGACCTCCGACTTCCAATTCCCGACCTCCCAAATTCCTCTACTTCGACCTGGGCAACGTGCTGTTGTTCTTCGACCATCGCCGCGCGGCGCGGCAGATGGCCGCCGCGGCGGGAGTGCCGGCCGAATTGGTTTGGGAAGTCGTGTTCGCCAGCGGCTTGGAACACCGCTACGAGGCCGGCGAAGTCAGCACGACGGAGTTCTTCGAGATCTTCTGCCGCGAAACCAATTCGCGGCCCGATTACCAATCGCTGGCCGCCGCGGCGGGCGATATCTTCGAACCCAATTCGCCGGTCATCGATCTACTCGCGCGTTTGTCCGCCGCCGGGCGCCGCGTCGGCCTGCTCTCGAACACCTGCGAACTGCACTGGAACCATTTTGCCAGCGGCTGCTATCCGCCGATCCCCGAGGCGTTTCACTCGGTGGTGCTCAGCTTTCGCGCGAAGGCCATGAAGCCCGAGGCGCGGATCTACGCCCACGCCGCCGAATTGGCCGGCGTCGCGCCGAGCGAAATCTTCTTCGTCGACGACGTGGCCGGCCACGTCGCCTCGGTCCGCGATTTTGGCTTCGACGCCGTGCAATACACGACGCCCGAGGCGCTTGTCGCCGAGTTGGCAACGAGGGGACTGTAGGAAGGCGGAACTGGCGACGTCCGTTTTTCCGGCATGGCTCCGGCGTCCTTAGGCGGTTGCGGGAGAACTCCCTGGATCTGATATCCCGATCGGGTCCGGAGAAGCGAGATCAGGCTCTGCCGCGCGCCAAGCGTGAGACAAAGGAGCCCCTGCCTCAGAAAAGTCCAGCACGCGCGGCGGCGCGTTGTTATCGCGACACGGAGCATGCAGGCAATGCCGCCTTCAGTCGCGCGGCGCCAGCGGCAGTGACGCCCGTACCTTGCAGGACCAAACATCGCAAGCCCGCGAGTCCCTTGAGGGAAACGATGCTTGAGTCGGTGACGTTGGTTCGGCTGAGGTCCAACTGCGAAAGCTTCTGCAAGCGCCGGAGATGGATCAGCCCAGCGTCGGTAATTCGCGTGCCGTCAAGGTGCAAGAACCGCAGATCGACGAGGCCGGCAAGCTGCGCAAGTCCGGCATCGGAAACATCGGTTCCGGAGAGAAACAGGTACTGCAAACGAGTGAGCGGTTTGACGTGCGCCATGCCCTCGTCGGTGACGTGCGTCCGATCGAGACCCAATGATTGCAGTTCAATCATTCCGGCAGTGCAAGCCAGGCCTTCGTCGCCAATCGCGGATTGGCCGAGAGCAAGGTGCTCAAGGCGCACAAATCCGCCGAGGGATTGCAGGCCCGCGTCGGTAATGCGGGTTCCTCGAAGGTCGAGGCTTTCGAGTTTCCTTAAGCGACCGAGGGCTTGCAGACCTGCATCCGTAATCTTGGCTTCGTGCAGCGTCAGAGTCCGCAGGTTCGTCAACTTGCCGACGTGCTGCAAACCGGCGTCGGTAATCGCTGTGTCCTGCAAGACGAGTTCCCGCAAATTCTCAAGCGGTTCGAGCTGCGCCAGCATCGCGTCGCTAAGGTTACTTTCTCGGATCCACAGTTTCTCGAGATCGGTTAATTCGCCTACCTGCTCGAACCGCGACTCCGTCAACTGGTCGCAGCCGGAAAAATCCACTTCCTTAACGCGGGCAAACCGATCTTCGCCCAACAACATTCTGACGTCGCGGGGACAAAAGAACGCGATTTCTTCGTGTCTCACCGATCCGCACATCCGCCGGATTGCGTAGGATGCCTGTGCCTGTCGCTGGGCGCGTCTCGATTCTCGTTCCAATAGCAACCCAACGATTGCCATGCCGGCGAGCAGCATCTTGAGATTGAATTGAAATCGCCCACGGATGCGCATCATTCGCCCTCTGCCATGCGATCTTGAATTGGCGATTGCCGGAATTGGAGCACGAGACAGCTTGTCATTTTATCGGGTCCGTTGCCTGGATCACAAGCTTTTTCGCGCCGTGCTGGCGTCGTTAGCAGAGAGTCGGAGCGATCCAAGATTTCTCGCGCTCCGCCGAATAAGCAAGCGGGCAGTTCTCACATCGGACGAAGTTCTTTGGAAAACTCGTAGCGCCTTATAGACTCAGCCGAACGCGGCCCGGCGCCGCGCAGAACGGCGTTGCGCGGCAAACGATTGCGAACACGAAGTCGAGATCCCTGCGCTGGACGCACGGCAGGCGGAGTTGTATCGGCGAGTGAGGGAGTTCTACTCGTCCGTCGGCGCCAGCGCCAGTTGCTTCAAAGCGTCGAGACTGGCCAATACGTCGTCGCGCGAAATCTCTTGCCAACCGGCCAGCTTGTGGTGCAGGATGGCGAGCTTGAACGACTCGAAGGCCTCGGCCAGGTCGTCGGGCAATTCGGGCAGCTTTTCGAACGGCCGCACCGGCGGCGCGGCCGCTTCGGTCATTCCGTCACTCGGGGCGGCGTCGAACGGCACGCCTCCTTGCGCGGCGCCGCTTGGCTGGCCGCTGGGTTCCTCGCCGAAATCGACTTCGCTTTCGTAATTGCGCGAAGAGTCGTCGCCATCGAATTCGCCGGGATCGCGCACGCGGCTCAGGTTGTCGCTGGCCGCTTCGGCGTCTTCGTCGAGTTCGCTATCGACGACCGGCGCCTCGCGCGATTGCTCTTCGGCCGAAATGCCCAGCGCCTCCCAGCGGCGGGCACGCATGTCGTTGATCGACCAGCCGCTTTGCACGGTGCCTTCCAGCCACATTTCGGCGTCGGGCCACTCGACGGCCGCCTGGAAGTGGCTCCAGTACAAGCCGGCATACTGCTGGCGAACCTCGCCGAAGCGATCGAACACGCGTCGCAGCCGCCCGACGTGCTGGCCGCTGACGTTGCCCACGCGGCGGCTCCAGGCCTCGTCGGAATACTCTTGCGGCGGCGCTCCGGCGGCGACGAGCGCTTGCCGCCACTCGTGGATGATCCGCCCTTTTTCCCAGTTCGTCGTGCTGACCAATCCGCGCCACTGGCCGATATAATCGCGCGAAGCCTCATCCGCGTTCAGCGTGTTCGAGTTTGCCAATTCTTCCACGTCCGCTCCATGTTCGTTTGCTTGCCAAGCGGCGATCGCCACGATCGCCGGGCGGGCGATTCTAAACCATCGTGCGAGCATCAACCAGCAAGAGCGAACCAAGAGCGGCGCGCGCCGGGTGCGGCTCGTGACGAAGCCGCTTGTGCGATCAAGACTTTCGCGTTCCGCGAGCAGGCGAGAATTATGCGCCGCGGATGGGGATAAGTTGTCAGCCGATTGCGAATCCTTCCTCTCCGTCTGGGAGAGGCCGGCTGTGGGCTGCGGTCTTTGCGCGGTGTTCCTCGCCCGCTCCCTCTCCCAAAGGGAGAGGGAGCGGCGCGCTGGCGGCGGCAGATTTGTCCCGGCGGCGAAGCTCAGCCTGCCGGCGCCGCCTCGGAAGCTTGAAAGCCGCAACGATTGTGCGCGCCGTCGCAGAACGGCTTGTTGGCCGAATGGCCGCAGCGGCACAAGGCGATCGCCGGCTTGTCCTTGTTGATCGGGAACGGATTGCCCGCCGCGTCGCAAATCGTCACGGGGCCTTCGATCAGCAGCGGACCATTATTGCGTACGCGAATCGTCACCTCAGCCATCGATCGAGCCTCCTTGACAAACTCGTTAAAGTCAACTGGTTCGGCCCAGTCTAGCGAATGCCTCTCCGTCTGTCAGCACGAAGGGCCAAACGCCCTCGTGACAAGATGGAGGGCCGGGCGCCCTCGCCCGGCTCTCTTGGCGGTCCGCGCGCCCTCGCCCGGCAAAGTGATGGAGGTCCGGGCGCCCTCGCCCGGCAAAATGTATTTACGGGCGAGGGCGCCCGTGCCTCCCTATTCGCTTGTTTACGGGCGAGGGCGCCCGGACCTCCAATCTCAATTCCACGCGAAGGCGCCGCGGCGTTCCGCCGCTTCGCTGGCACGTACCGCGCTTGCCATGCTACGATAGCGGGCATGATTCGTCGCAATTCCGCGTCCCGCTACGAGGAGAGTTCGCGTGAACCGCCTGTTTTGTCTGGGCCTTGCTGGTCTGTTTTGTCTTTCGCCGTTTGGCGTTGCAATCGCCGCTGAGGAGTCTTCGGCGCTGGCCGACTATGTCGCCTCGCCCGACGACAGCTTCGGCTGGGTCAAACGCCGCGAAGGCAAGCTGGGCGAGGCGGCCTACGTCGAGCTGACGCTCACCTCGCAAACCTGGCACGACATCGCCTGGAAGCACCAACTGTTCGTCATCAAGCCCAAGCAGTTGCGGCACGAGTCGCAGGCGATTCTGTTGATCGGCGGCGGCAACTGGAACGACAATTTGGCCCGGCCGATCGACGGCGACCAACCGGCCGAAAAACGCGACCAACTGCCGAAAGAGGCGGCGCTGCTGGCCGGTTTGGCGGCCGAGACCGGTTCGCCCGTGGCGGTGCTGTTGCACGTGCCGCAACAGCCGATCTTCGGCGGGATGCGCGAAGACGAGATCATCTCGTACACTTTCGAGCAGTATCTGAAGACGGGCGACGCCACCTGGCCGTTGCTGCTGCCGATGGTCAAAAGCGCCGTCCGCGGCATGGACGCGGTGCAGCAGTTCGCCGAGCGCGATTGGCGACTGAAGATCGAGCGGTTCACCCTCACCGGCGCCTCGAAGCGCGGCTGGACCACCTGGCTCGCCGCGGCGGTCGACCTGCGCGTGCAGTCCTTTGCACCGATGGTCATCGACGTGTTGAACATGGCCCCCCAGATGAAGCGCCAACTGGAGACCTTCGGCAAGTTCTCCGAGCAGATCGAGGACTACACCAAACGCGGCATCCAGGCGCACATGACGAGCGAGCCGGGCGACGCCTTGCGCCGCATCGTCGATCCGTACAGTTATCGCCGCGATCTAATCCAGCCGAAGCTGATCTTGCTGGGCACGAACGACCGCTACTGGACGCTCGATGCCTTGAATCTCTACTGGGACGGCCTGGAAGGCGAAAAACGCGTGCTCTACGTGCCGAATCAAGGACACAAGCTGGCCGATCCCGAGCGGGTGGTCGGCAGCATCGCCGCGTTTCACCGGCAGGCGGTCGGCGAGTTGACGCTGCCCAAGCTCGATTGGAAGCTCGCCGACGGTGACGGCAAACTGCATCTACACGTGCAATCGACCGCCGAGCCGGCGCACGCTTTGGCCTGGATCGCGACCTCGCCGACGCGCGATTTTCGCGAAGCGAAGTGGACCAGCCACAAGCTCGAATGGGTCGACGGCGCCTATCGCTACGATTTGCCGGCGCCCGAGTCGGGCTATGCCGCGATGCTGGGCGAGTTGAAGTTCGCCAGCAATTCGCTGCCCTATTACCTGTCAACCAACGTAAAAATCGTGCCGGCGGCGAAGAAAAAAGAGAAAGAGTAAGCCCACAGTTCGAAGCTTCCGCCGAAATCGCCATCTCGGAAAAGGAGGAGACGAGACCATGAAAATGTTTCTGCGCGGCCAATGGGTCGACAAGCCCGAAAAGATCGAAGTCAAGAACCCCTTCAACGGCGAAACCGTCGACGTCGTGCCCAAGGCCGATGCGGCCGACGTTGATGCGGCTCTGGCCGGCGCGGTCGAAGGCGCCCGGCCGATGCGCCAGATGCCGGGTTACGAACGCTCTAAGATCCTTTCACGGACGGCGCAATTGATGGCCCAGCGCGCCGACGAGTTGGCCCGCACCATCAGTCTCGAAGTCGGCAAAACGCTGGCCGAAGGGCGCGGCGAGGTGGAACGCGCCGTCGAAACGATGCAGCTCTCGGCCGAAGAGGCCAAGCGGCTCTCGGGCGAGGTTTTGCCGTTGGACGGCGCCCCCGGCGCGGCCGGCAAGCTGGGCTTTACCTTGCGCGTGCCGTGCGGCATCGTGGTCGCCATCACGCCGTTCAATTTCCCGTTGAACCTGGTCTGCCACAAAGTCGGCCCGGCCTTGGCTGCGGGCAACGCGGTGGTCGTCAAGCCCGCCAGCGATACGCCGCTGTCGGCGCTCAAGCTGGTCGAAGTGCTGCTCGAAGCGGGCCTGCCGCCGCTGGCCGCCGCCTGCATCACCGGCGGCGGAGGCACGGTCGGCGAGGCGCTGGTGCGCGATTCGCGCGTGCGCAAAGTCACCTTCACCGGCAGCCGCGACGTCGGCGAGCGTCTGTGCAAGACGGCGGGACTCAAGAAGGTCACGCTCGAACTCGGCTCGAACAGTCCGCTGGTCGTGCTGCCCGACGCCGATCTCGACAAAGTCGCCGCCGCCACCGCGGCGACCGGCTACGGCAACGCGGGGCAGACTTGCATTTCGACGCAGCGCGTGATCGCCTCGCGGGCGGTTTACGCCGATTTGATCGAGCGGATCAAGTCGAAGGTCGCCGCCATCAAAGCGGGCGATCAACTCGACCCGGCGGTGCAGATGGGCCCGATGGTTCGCGAGGCCGACGCCGTGCGGGTCGGCCAATGGATCGACGAAGCCGTGGCCGGCGGCGCCCGGCTGGTCACGGGCGGCAAGCGGCGCGGAGCGCTTTACGAACCGACGCTCGTGGCCGACGTCGATCCTCGCATGCGAATCAGTTGCGACGAACTGTTCGGGCCCGCCGTCGCCGTCACCCCGGCCGACGATATCGATCAGGCGATCGCCCTGGCGAACGACACCAATTACGGGCTGAGCGCCGGCATCTTCACGCAGAACATCGACTGGGCCATCCGCTTCGCCCGCGAGGTCGATTCGGGCAACGTTCACATCAACTGGGCCCCGGCGTGGCGCGCCGACCTGATGCCCTACGGCGGCCTGAAGGAGAGCGGCTTCGGCAAGGAGGGGCCCAAGTACGCCATCGAGGAGATGACCGAGTTGAAGACCGTCGTGATCCACGGGGCTTGAGGCGGCCCAAGGCGATTTAGGGCAGCTCGGGAATCGTGGCGGAAGGGGGGTAATTGGGGACGAACGAGCGGTTCACGACGAGCAAGCCGTAATCGCGAAACAAAAACGCGCACTCGCTCATATCGGCGACCGCTTCCAAGGCGGTTTGCAAAGAAACTTCCTTCGGCAGTTCGATCGTTAACGGCGCCGCACCGAATTGTTGCCGCGGCAGCAAGATCGGCAATTCGTCGCCCGTCAGCCGGTTCAACTGCTCGACGATTTGGTCTACGTTCATGTCTTTGAATTTGACTTTCACGGGCTTCTGCAAAACTTTGCGATACTTTTCCGGAATCCCCGGGCGTTTTCCGGCAGGCGCCCCGGAACCAGGGTGCGACGCCACGTGAAGAGTTCCGACCTTCTCGAGAGGCTCGAGGACCACGCGCGGCGTCTGTTTGCCAGCGTCTTGATTGGCAGTGGCGTCCGACACGGCTCGGTTTTCGTGCAATATCCTTATCGGATGAGGGATAAGCTGAATAGTCTCTTTGCGGTCGCTAGGCTCCGCCTGCTTCAGTTCGGCGCCGGCTCCCAAGAGATACGTCATTTTGGCCTCGCATTCGGCCAGTTCGTCGGCCAGGCGTTGAATTTCCGGCTCAGGAACCGAACCGGGAATCTTCATCCTCGCCTCGCGATGCGTTTCGAGGCTCCGCTGCGCCGCTCCCCGCTCATGAAACGCCACGGTGACGTCCTGCGCAGCCTTCAGTTTCGCCTGGTTGTATTCCGCTTGGGCCTGCCGCACTTTCGCTTCCGCCAGCAGCACGTCGGGGTTCGCTTGCAGCGCCTGTGCCAAGGCTTGGGCCAGCGTAGCGGGGAGCACCGGTTTCGACTGACTCCCCGTGCGCGTGACAGGATCGTAAGTTCCATGAACATCAACTCGGTCAAACACGGAATTCTTTGGATTTGGCTCGGTTTCGGCGCGTTTTTGAGAGTCTCCACCCTCTTGAGCCGCCTTTGGCCGCGTCGCTGTTTTCTCTGGCCCAGCGGCGTCGAGGTCGCTAATCGGCGAAAAGTCAAGATCCTGCGAAAACGCCGCCATCGGCGACGAAACGACCAACGCGAAACTCGCAGCGGCGATTAAGGACAAACGCATGACGAGACTCCTGAGAGCGTTAGAAATTGCAACCATTATTGAGCGTGTGATCATTCCGCCGCCGACAGCTTCAGTTCCGCTAGCAGCCAACTGTCGTGCGGATCGGGCGGTCCAAGTTCCTCGGGCGGCGTTAATTCGAGCACCTGGCGGTAACAATCGAGCGCCGCATCGACGTCGGCGGCGCCATACAAATAACCGTCGCCGGCCAATTGCAACAGCCGAATTTGCTTGGCCCGCGGCGCGCCGGGCACCATCCGCCGCAGTTCGGCCGGCGAAAGCGAGGCCAGATCAGCTCGGGGCTCGGGCGTTTCCACGGCCGGCGCCGCCTTCTTCACACGTGGCGCCGCGGCCAGGCTTGGCGGCGGATTCTGCGCCGGCTGGGCGTCGCGCCAGACGGCGCGCGTCGTCGCCAAACCTGCTGCGTAGGCCGCCGCCACGATCGCGATTTGCCGCAGGCGTCGCGCTCGCGATCGCCGCCGCACGATTCCCGAGGTGCGTAGCAGCAGCGCGTCGCGGAGCGCGTCCGGCGGCTCGGCGGAAGGCCCATCCGACGCCGTTTTCAAGCCGTGCAACAGCATCTCGGCGTCATCGATTTCTTCGTCCATCGGTTCACTCTCCGTTCAGCCGCTCGTAAGCCTGGCGAAACGCCTCGCGAGCGCGCGATAGCAGCGATTCGATCGCCTTCGGCGTACCGCCCAAGCGTCCGGCGATCTCGGCGACCGATAAGCGTTCTTGATACTTGGCCCGCAACACCGTTTCGTACCGCGAAGGCAACGCGGTCATTGCCAACGCCAGCAACTCTCGCGAAGCCAGCTCGTCGTTGGCCGTCCGCCCTGGCGCCTCGGTTTCGGAAAATTCGACTCGCGGCTCGCGCAGCCAGCGGCGGCGATGATTCTTGAGCACGTTCTCGGCGATGCCCTTGAGCCAACTCTCGAAACTGCCTTGGCTGGGATCGAACGCGGTCAGCCGCCGGACGGCGATCAGCCAGACCTCTTGCACGATCTCCTCGGTCCGCTCGCGCTGCCGGCCGGCGCGATGGAAGACAAACGCGTAAATCGGGTTGAACGTTCGCTCGTAGAGCACGCGCCAAGCCGCCTCATTACCTGCCAGCACCGCCTGGCGCAGGGCTTGTTCTTCCAAGTCCACGGCGGCGGGCTCCTTGGCGACCTTCGGCGGCGAGACGGGGTTGAAACATCGTTTTACTTACCAGTTAATTGTCGCCCAAGCCGCAAATCCTTCGCAAGATTCTCAAAAACTTGAGTGCGCGGGCAGACGATCGCCGCCGACTGCTGGCATCCGACTTCCTCGTGACCTAAACTAGCCTCGCGTCCGGCGGCCGAATCCCGAAATGCCGGAGCCTTCCTTCCGATTCATCCCCATGAGGCGCCTGCCATGAACTGCTGCCTGAAACTTTCGCAAATTCGCTCGCTCGGCTGGGGGTTCTCCCTGGCTCTGGGTTTCTGCTTCGCTCGTCCGGCCGCGGCCGACGTCAAACTGCCCGCGATCTTCGCCAGCCACATGGTGTTGCAACAAGGCCAGGCCGACCGCGTCTGGGGCTGGGCCGCTCGGGGCGAAGAGGTGACGGTCTCGATCGCCGATCAGACGAAGACGGCGAAGGCCGGCGACGACGGCAAGTGGCAAATCGCGCTCGATCCGCTCACCGTAGGCGGCCCGCACGTGATGACCGTCAAAGGCAAAAATGAGATCAAGCTCGACGACGTGCTCATCGGCGAGGTTTGGCTCTGCTCGGGGCAGTCGAACATGGCGATGGCCGTCAGCCAATCGAACGACGGCGACCTGGAAAGCCTGGCCGCCAACTTTCCGCAAATTCGTCTGATCTCCGTGCCGCAGGTCGGCACGCAAGAGCCGCAATCCGATTTCAAGGGCCAATGGGAAGTTTGCACGCCCGCGACGGTCAAGCAGTTCTCGGCCATCGGCTTTTTCTTCGGCCGGCAGTTGCACCAGACGCTGAACGTGCCCATCGGGCTGATCGACGACGCCTGGGGCGGTTCGGCCTGCGAAGCCTGGATCGCTCGCGATATTTTGGCCGCCGACGAAAAGTACCAGCCGCTGTTGGCCCGCTGGGACGCGATCGAAAAGAACGCGCCGAAGTTGCAGGCCGAATACGCAACAAAGCTGGCCGCCTGGAAAGAGGCTGCCGAAAAAGCCAAGGCTGAAGGCAAACAGCCGCCTCGACCGCCCCAAGGGCCCGACGCCCTGCTCAAAGGCAATCAGCGCCCGGCCAACATCTATAACGGCGTGCTCAAGCCGACAATCGGCTACGGCATCCGCGGCGCGATCTGGTATCAGGGCGAATCGAACGCCGGCCGCGCGTATCAGTATCGCGACTTGTTCCCGCTGATGATTTCCAGTTGGCGCCAGGAATGGGGCATCGGCGATTTTCCGTTCTACTGGGTGCAACTGGCCGACTTCAGGGCTGAAAAGCCCGAGCCGGCCGAAAGCGATTGGGCCGAGCTGCGCGAAGCCCAGACGATGACCATGATCAAGTTGCCGAATACCGGCGAGGCGGTGATCATCGACATTGGCGAGGGCAAAGATATCCACCCGAAAAACAAGCAGGACGTCGGCAAGCGTCTGGCTCGCTGGGCGCTGGCTCGCGACTACGGCGTACACGTGCCCTATCACAGCCCGCAGTACAAGGCGATGGAGAAGCAAGACGACAAGATCGTGATCACTCTCGATCATGCGGCCGGCGGGTTGCGGACGTTCGACGTCGCCGAGCCGCGCGGCTTTGCCATCGCCGGCGCCGACAAGAAGTTCGTCTGGGCCCAGGCCAAAATCGTCGGGCCCAACCAGATCGAGGTCTGGTCGGACCAGGTCAAGGAACCCGTCGCCGTGCGCTATGCCTGGGCCGACAACCCAATCTGCAACGTTTACGGCGCCGACGGCCTCCCGCTGACGCCGTTCCGCACCGACGATTGGCCGGGGGTGACGGCGGAAGCGAAGTGAGTCGGGCCAATCGTTTGCCAGCGGCCTTGTTCGGCCGCGGCCAGAATGCCGAGATTGACGCGCAGCGTTTGCACTGCTTCGTCGATCGTACACGCCGGCGCAGCGGCGCCTGAGAGGCAAGCCAGAAACGCCTCGGCTTGCCGCACGAACAGCGTATCGCGCTCCAGCGGCCCGACCGGCTCATCGCGCCACTCGCCGCCGGGCTCGGTCATCCACCGCCAGCGGCTCTGGTGATATTCGAACCGGGCCGTGCCTTTGGCGCAAACCACCGTGATGGTCGATTCGTTCGGCGCCTGGTGCTGGTTCAGACTGAACGCGCCCATTACCCGCCCGTGCCGCGTGAGCACGTGTACGGTGTCCTCGACCGTCACGCCGGCCAGCGCCTGATGGTCGATGTCGGCCGCCAGTCGATCGACCGGGCCGACGAGCCATTCGGCTGCGTTGATGACGTGCGTCAGCGCGTCTTGCACGGCGCCGCCGCCGGTGGCGCGATCTTTGTAGTAAATCTCGCGATAAGCGGGGCGATACAACGGAAAGTGCTGGCCGCTCGTCGCCACGATTTCCAGCGGCTCGCCGAATCGTCCGCCGACGATCGCCTCGCGCATCGCCGCCAACGCCGGGTGGGCCCGGCTGACGTAGGCCGCCGCAGCAACCAAGCCTCGCGCGGCAAGTTCCTTCTTCAATTCTTCGATGCCGTCAAGCGATGTGCTGAGCGGCTTTTCGATCAGCAGATGAGCCCCCGCCTTGGCGGCGGCGGTCGCGATCGGAATGTGCAGTTGCGCCGGCGTGCAGACGACGACCGCCCCGGGCTTGTCGGCCAGCGCCGCGTCGAGGTCGCCGAAAGCACGCTCGATGCCGTAACGCTCGGCGACCGTTTGCCGCAGCGCGGCGTTCGGCTCGCAGATCGAAACTTCGGCCTGGCCGGTCGAAAGAAAGCAGCGAGTGTGCCGCTCGCCGATCGAACCGACGCCGACGACGAGCACTCTGCGGCGCGGCGAGGTCATGGTTTTTCCTCAGCGAACCGCAGGGCGAACAAATCGGCGTCTTTCATCGCGAACCGCAGCCGCACGGGCTTGCCGGCCAAGGCGCCGACGTCGGCGCCTTCCTTCCAACGCACCCGCCGCTCGATCTCGTTGCCGATCGTTTCAACGCTGTCGTTCAGCGTAAAGCCGGGGATCGGTTCGCCGGCGGCGTTTTGCACTTCGACGCGAATCCCGCCGGCCGCCGAGGTGGCGAAGTTGAGCAGCAAGCGATTGCCGCGGAACGTCAGCGGCCTGGTGACGACCTCGCCCCCTTCATACGGCGCCCGCAGCGAAGCGAAGCCGTCGAGCCGCAGGCTATAGCGGCGCAGATGGGCCGTCGGCTGGGCGTAGTCTTGATTGACGTACACCGACATTTCATGCGGGCCGGTTTGCACGACGTTCAAGGCGGGGTAGTTCGTCCGCGAAACCCAGTTCTGCGGCCCGATGCCGGGGCGAATGAACGACGACAGCATCGTGCGGTCGTAGACGTTGCCGCCCCGCGTGGTCATGAAGATCGCGTCGGAAGCATCCTTGAAATAATTCGGATCGACGTGAATGGCTTTGGCCTCTTCGGCATCGAGCACTTGCCGGCCCGGCATGAAGCGGGCGCAGATCGAGACGTACAACTGCGGCGCCCGGAAGTACGGGTGCGTTTGGTTCGTATACAGATGTTCGATCGGCGCCGGCTGGCCGTCGAGCTTGCGGTACTCCATCAATTGCACGCCGGTCCAGTGCAAGAAATCATCGCTCTCGGCCCGGCAGATGCGCCGCACGCCGTCTTTGAACACGCGGAAATAGGCCAGGTACTTCTGCTCGACCGGCGAATAGAAGGCCACGTTTTGCGAATCGAACATGTAGGGAAACGGCACGTCGCTCTTGGCGATGACCGGGGCGTCTTGCAGCTTCCGCCAACGGACGCCGTCGGGCGAGGCCATCGCCACGAGGCCCGTGGCCATCGTTCCGCAAAACGCCTTGAAGCGTTCGTCGGCTGCGACGCCGGGCTTCGTGTCGATGAGCGGGCTGAAATTGTGCGACAAGCCGTCGACGGCCAGCACAAGGTTGTTCTCGCGGCTGCCGTCGAACTCGATCAGGCCCAGCTTCGGCTTGGTCCAGCGGAGGCCGTCGTTCGATTCGGCCAGGCACGTCAATTCGCCGACGCCGTCCGACTGCCGCTCGGGCTTGCCGCGATAGTAGAGCATGAACTTGCCGCCGCCTGGCGCCGCAGCATCGTGCAGCACGGTGCAGTAGCCGCAGAACGGCCCTTCCCAAGGCTGATCGAAACGCACGACCGGCCCTTCGTCGCGGGGCTCGGCCAGGTTCATCCGCACGCCCGACATCGAATCGATCAGGTAGCCGTCGACGAACAGCTCGCGCCGGTCGGCGATGTCTCGCGGAGCTTCATCGGCGTGCGCTGCGGCAAACGTCAGCAGTACAATCAGTGAGGCGGCTGACCATCGCATGCTGCGGTCCTCGCTGGAGAGATCTGATTCGCCCGCGGCTATGAACCTAGTGGTTCGCCTGCCGTGCGCCAAGTCGGCGGTTGATCCGGGCGGTTGAACAAGTTAGTTTAAGATTCAAGCGAAGTCGGATATTGATCGAAAAGTGATCGTGAGGTAGCTCGATGAAATGCTTCCTATCGATAACGATTCTGTTCGCCCCGAGCGGCTTCGCGGCCGCCGCCGAGCCGAGGCCGGAAGCTGAGCTGATCGGCGTGCGCAAGATCTGGGACCAGGCGCCGCACAATGCGTTCACCGACCTGATCCGGTTCAAGGACCGCTGGTTCTGCGTCTTTCGCGAGGGCCAGGCGCACGTCTCGCCCGACGGCGCGTTGCGCGTAATCGCCTCGGACGACGGCGAGGAGTGGACGAGCGCGGCCTTGCTGACCTCCGAAACGGCCGACCTGCGCGACGCCAAGATCACGCAAACGCCCGACGGCCGCTTGATGCTCAGCGGCGCCGCGGCCTGGCACAAGCCGAGGCCGGCCACACATCAATCGCTGGCTTGGTTCTCCGACGACGGCGAGCAGTGGAGCGAGGCAGTCGAAGTCGGCGAGCGCGACTTTTGGCTCTGGCGCACCGCCTGGTTCCGCGGCAAAGGCTACGGCATCGGCTACGGCGTGAACAAGGCGCATCGGCGCGTGCGGCTCTATTCGAGCGACGACGGCCAACGCTGGAACACGCTCGTCGGCGACTTGTTCGACCGCGACTATCCGAACGAAACGGCGTTGTTGTTCAACGACGACGGAAGCTGCCTCTGTCTGCTGCGGCGCGACGCCGGCTCGCGCAGCGCACAGCTCGGCCGTTCGCAGCCGCCGTATACCGAGTGGCATTGGCGCGATCTGGGCGTGCCGGTCGGCGGGCCGAGCATGATCCGCCTGCCCAGCGGGCAAATCGTCGCCGTCACGCGGCTCTACGACAAAAAGACCCGCACCTCGCTGAGCTGGCTCGATCCCGAGGCCGGCAAGCTGACCGAATTCCTCGCCTTGCCCTCCGGCGGCGACACCAGCTATCCGGGGTTGGTTTGGCACGACGGGCTGTTGTGGATCAGCTACTATTCGTCGCACGAAGGCAAAACGAGCATCTACCTGGCGAAGGTGAAGTTTGGCGAATAAGCGCCAATTCGGCCTCGCTCCCGCGTTCTGCGCGGGAGCGTGCCCTCTCCCGGTGGAAGCCGGAATAGATTGAAAACTCCCCGGAGAACCGCTGAGCGTGGCAAGAGTTTTTGAGGCGGGGCGTTGCGATAGGAAATGGGATGTGCTGAGAGAACGCGGGTGAGCCGGCCTGCCGCGGGAGGGCCCGCCGGCTCGTTCTTCTTCTACCTTTCCCTTGACTTAGCTCAGGGTCTCCGGGGAATTCTCGGGCAACTCGCCTTCGGGCGATAACGCCACGATGGCCAGTCGATGTTCGTTGGCGTAGCGGATCACGTCGGCCTGGTCGACCACGATCGTGCGGCCCGCCTCGATCGCCAGGCAAGCGGCGCCGGCGGCGACCATTGTTTCCAGCGTGCCGATGCCGATGGTCGGCACGTCGAAACGCATGTCTTGCTGCGGCTTGGCCGTTTTGACCACCGTGAAGCCGCCCGCCTTGCACAATTCGCCGGCGCGGCGGATGCACTGGTCGGTGCCTTCGATCGCCTCGACCGCCAAGGCCGTGCGGCCCAGGATGGCCACGCTTTGGCCGACGTCGAGCCGGCCGATCTCCTTGGCCAGCCGCCAGCCGAATTCGATGTCTTTGCGCTGCGCGGCGCTGGGGCCGCGGCGGGTGAGTTGTCCGAACTTCACGAGCAGCTCCGGAGCGTAGTCGGTGGCCGGCGCAAACACGATGCCGACGCTGTCAAACTCTTTGACCACGGCCAGCAGCAACGTGTCGTCGCGGCGATCCTTGCGATTGAGCAGAAAGTGCTTGTAAAAACGGCGAATCGTCCGCCAGTCGGGCAGGTGCTCGATCCATGCCCCGCGGCGAAACAGCAGGTGCTTGTGAATCTTGCCGGCCATCATGGCGTCGGTCACGCCCCAGCGGCGGAAGTGGCGGCAGGCGGCGCCCAGCTTGGCCAAGCCGATCCAATCGAACTCGACGCACAACTCGGCCAACGCCGGATCGGCGTGCCCTTTGACGCCCAAGCCATAGGTTTGAAGGCCCTGACGATTGAGCGCCTCGGCCACCACGAACGGATAGCGCCCCCAGCCGGCCAGCAGGCCGACCTTGCGGCCCTGCATTGCATTCGGCCGGATGGCAGCCGATCGGCGTCGGGCGTACATGGCGTTCGTCGTGCTCACGTTCGATGCGTTCTTGACTTCTTGTGCTGGCTAATCCGTAGGTCAGGCTTTCCAGCCTGACAGTCAGGCTGGAAAGCCAGCCCTACTATTGTCAAGCGGCGGCGTTTTGTCCGTCGGCGCCCGGTTGTTGTTCGGATTTCAGTTCGAGTCGCTCTTCGATGCGGCTCACGGCCGATCGCAGGGCCTTGAACTCGCGCCGCATCTCGGGCAGCTTGTGGATGGCGGCGAAGATCAGCTTTTGTTCGCGTTCGGGCCGGGCCGGACTGCCGAAAACCATCGTGTCCGCCGGCACGTCGTTCGATACGCCGGCCTGGGCGCCCAAGATCGCTCGCTCGCCGATATGGACATGATCTCGCACGCCGGCCTTGCCGGCCATCACCACGTAGTCGCCGGTGGTGGTGCTGCCGGCGATGCCGACTTGCGAGCAGATCAGGTTGTGCCGGCCGAGGCGGCAGTTGTGGGCGATCATCACTAGGTTGTCGATCTTCGTCCCTTCGCCGATCACGGTCGGCCCGTAGGTGCCGCGGTCGATCGTGGCGCCAGCGCCGATTTCGACGTCAGCGCCCAACTCGACATAGCCCAACTGGGCCGACAACTGATGCCTTCCTTCGGCCAGGCTATAGCCAAAGCCGTAAGCCCCCAACACCGCTCCGGCGTGAATGATCGAGCGGTCGCCGACCACCGTGTTTTCGTAGAGCACCGCGTTGGGGAAGATCGCGACTTTTTCGCCCAGTTGGCAGCCGGGCATGAGTTGCACGCCCGAGTGAATCGTCGAGCCGGCGCCGATCGCAACGTCGTCGCCGACCGAGGCGCCGGGATGAATTTCGACATCGGCGCCGATCTTGGCCGTCGGGCTGACGAACGCCCGTGGACTGACTCCCGTTCGCAGCGCGGTTCGCGGCGGCCGAAAGCGGCAGACGATTTTGGCGAAGGCCGCATGCACGTCGTCAACGCGAATCGCGGGCAGGCCGTCGTAGGCAATCGATTTCGAGACGACCACGGCCGAGGCGGCCGATTGGGCCAGGCGAAAGAGCTTGTCGGCCGAGTCCACAAGCGTGATATGGCCCGTCCGGGCGGCCGAGAGCGTGGCTGCCCCGTTGATTGGCATTTCGCCAATCGGCAGCGGGCTGTCGGGCGGTTGACCGCCTGCAATTTCTCCGCCGACCAAGGCCGCTAGTTCGGCCAGAGTGCTCGTCATCGTTCGGAGTCCTTTCCGTAAAGTACGCCCGGATCGGCGTCAGGCGCCCTCCTGACGCACGATGCCGCTTCAAGCGCGAAATGCTAACCCTTTTGCAAAAACCCGGCAAGAGCAGCACGAGGGCGACATTGAGATCGGGGCGTAAGTAGACGTTCGCGCCAAAGCCTGTAGGGCACGCCCTCTGCGGCGTGCCGAGAACCCGGAAATCACGACGATTCGCGCTATCGCGGAACGCCGCAGAGGGCGTTCCCTGATATGGTTGGACCAGTCAAGGGTGATTGTTTCGCCTGATATGGTTGGACCAGTCAAGGGTGATTGTTTCGCCTTGCGGCGGGTGCTTCATGGCGGATGTTTCACGGTGTTTAGGGAATGGCCAGGAGACGGAACGCGGCGATGAGTCGGCGACGGTAAATCAGTCTGATATTCG
>DATKRK010000419.1:0-20175 GCA_035532215.1 Pirellulales bacterium
CAGGGCCAGCACGCGCCGCAGGTGCGTGCCGGTCTTGACGGGTCGGGTCTTCAACTGCAGGTGAAACTGCCGCGCTTCCGGCCCCAGGTCGTCGAACTGTTGTTCCAGGGCGGTGCGGGCCGACCGCTTCCGCTGCTCCAATAGCCCTTGTCGGCCATCGCCTGGATCATCTCTTGGCAGTTCATCGGGGCGCCAGTTTCACCGAGCGCTTTGGCGGCGGCGTCGAGGGCGCTGGGCTTCTTGGCCTGGGGTGCTTTCGGCGTCTTGGGTTTCTTTTCGGCGGCGGGCTTGGCGGCCTTGGGCTCCTTTTTCGCAGTGCCTTTCGCAAGCTTGATCGTCTTGGCGGCCGGGGCCTTCTTGGTCGTTTTCTTGGCAGTCATCGCATGGCTCCTGAATCGAGGTTTTTGCGGATTGGCGGCGGGCAACGCGCCCTGGATCGCTTCACGCAGTCGGACAGTTACCTCGGGTGCGCGGAGACAGCAAGAGAATTGATGGAAAGATTCTGAGGTTTGGGGTTGGTCAGGGAATGGGCTTTAGGCGGGCCGAAAAGTGGCGGGCGGGAATTGCTCACCCAGAGCATTGGCGTCCGTGGTGAAGTGGCCACGTCCGGCGGGTCCTGCTGAATGCGCCCCCCGCGTGCAGCGGAAATGGCGGCATGAAAGGCCAGCGGCCGCCGGGCATTTAGCCTTCAACGGATATAACCGCCCGCCGGCGTTCGTGCGTTTTCCTACGCAGGTGTGCCGGACATCCGCGCGCAAGGGACTGCGGCAGCTTCGCCGGCAGGTCGAGCCGAAGCGGCAATGCAAGCTGGCGAAGAACGCGCGACCAGGGCACCTCGCCGCATTCCTTGCCCCTTCGGCCGTGGTAGGCGCGGCCACTGGCTCATTACAATGGAACGCAACTCGCTTTGTCGACATGCTTGGCGTACACGTGGAATCAGCCATGAATCGGGAATCCGAAAGACGCGCCGGGCGCCAATCGCGGTTCTTCGTGCCGCTCGTATTGATCGTCGTGGCAGCGGCTATCGCCCTGGCCAATCTGCGGTCGGATGCGGCGACGATTGATTTCCTCAAGAAAACCCATCTCGTCATCGAAAAGGGGGAGCGCCCCTTCGGCTGGCCACTTACGTGGTATTGGCGGGATGGGGGCTACGCATCCGAGGGGCCGCAGTGGCCCTTATCGCGCTTCAGCGCGCCACGCCTCATCGGGAATGTGGCGATGTGGCTCGCGACGTTGGCGGGCACGGCGGCCGCCTTGCGGTGGCTGCTGCGCCGATACAGGCCGAGGCGCCTCGCGCGGCCGCGCGTTAGCACGCTCATTCTCTTAATGTTCGTTGTGGTTCCGGTGGTGCTCGCCAATCTGAGCCACGACGGTCAGCCAAATTCATGGCAAGGAGAATATTATGGCTGGCCGTTGCTCTGGTATGGTCACATACCCGCATTCGGGATGTTCTCAGCCATCTCGCCCGAAAGGCGAGAATACAGCGCGCCGGGTTTGGTTGGCGATCTGCTGGTTTGGCTTCTGATCTTGGTCGTGACAGGAATGGCGTGGGAGTGGTTGGTGCGCCGCTATAGACCGCGCTTGCGTTGGAGCCTCAAAACGATGCTGGCGGCGGTAGGCTTCGTTGCTATCGTCTGCGCATGGTTCGCCGGCGCGCGCAGCCGGGCCGAGAAACAGGATGCGCTGATCGACCTTCTTGGCGGCGAAGAATCCTTCGTCCATTCCGAACGCTTCTTCTACTATGTCGAACGTTGGGGACCGAAGTGGCTCGATGTCGTTGGGGCCGATCGCTTTCGGCGACGCATCGTCGGCGCACTTGTAGAGGCAGGCGATGCTGACAGTGAGCAGCAATTTGAGCGATTGGCGCCATTGCCGGATTTGCGTTTCCTTGAAATGTCATCGTCTTTCTCCAACTCAAGCGTCCCCCAGTTCACTCCCGCCATGGGCAACGCGCTTGGCGGCATGCGGCAACTGCGCGTATTGAACGTGTCGTGCGAAAACATGTATGGACACATTCCCGTGGACAGCTTTCACGAATGCATCGCAGCTATCGGCAAATTGGTGCAGCTCGAGCGACTTGGCATCCACATGTGGGAAGAGAATATCGACGACCTTGCCTGCCTGGACAAGTTGACGAACCTGAAATCGCTCAAGCTTTCTGTAATTCCCTTTGCAGATCGTGAAGTCGCGAAACGCCTGGAGCGCACGGGCGAGGCGGCTGAAGAACAAACCAACCGTGAAGAACCACGGACGCTTGCTTACCTCCCGCCGTTGCCACGCCTCGAATTCCTGAACGTGCATGAGTGGGAGTTCGGCGACCAGGATCTAGGTAGACTGGCCCGCTTTCCACGCCTGAAGTCGCTGGATCTGAGCTGGACCACGGTCGGCGCCGAAGGTTTGGCAAAGCTGGCGCCGCTGGAATCGCTGGAAGAACTGGCGATCAATGAGGACGTCGCCACATCGGCCGGGTTTGAGGCGTTGATTGGGCTAAAGCGCCTGAAAGCTGTCCACATCTGGGGCCCCGGACACCGGCACACTTCCGATACCAAAGCGGAAAAGTTCCAGCGCCGAGCAGACATCGCCGCCGTTACATTGGATGGAACGCTCCGCCCGGCCGTGCTCTTGCTAGATGATCGCAGCGAATTGGTCGTGTTGCCCGGCGAGCTCGATGGTTTGCGTCGCTCACTGGCGGCTTTGAGAAAATCCCATTCGGCAATCGTTATCGACGCCGCTTATGAAGAGTTCGAGGAGAAGAATGATGTGGAACCTCCATGGCACGCGACGGACCGTGAAGACGACCTTCGTGCGTTCGCGCGGCAATGACTGCGTTTCTAAAACTCAACGGCCATGAACGTCTTCCCGACGTGGCGATTTGATGTGAGCCGGCCGATCGGTGCGTCGGGCCATTTGATAGTCACCGTACTTGCCTGATCATACGCAGAGGCATCGACACGAGTAGGCTAACCTGCGTCGGGGTGCCGGACCCGAGCAGGAAAACGATTGATTGACAAGGGGAGCATTGAGCCTTAAAAATGGTCGTGCCGATCCTCCTCCGCCAACGAAGTCTTGAGGCCATGCTCTCTTGATCCACGCCCAGGCTATGCTCGCCGCCGGCGAGTTCTAACGGCAATGGCTACCGTACACGGAGGTTTCGCGTGATGGCCGAACGTTTTTGTCAGCGGGTAAGCAGAAACTTTCCAGGAACCGGGTGCCGATGACATCGCGACCTTGCCTCCTGATTTCGGTACTTATCCTTGTCGGGTGCGACAGTTCCCCGCCGCCCGGGGCTTCGCCCCAGCAAGGGCGTCGTGCATCACCGACCTCGGTCGACGAATGTATTGCTACGTGGGGCGACATGGGCATGTGGCTCCCCGACGCGAAACAGGTTGAGCTATTTCGCAGGAACTTTGATTCGGCCCGCGGGTCACTGCATGTCGCGTTATCGAATCCTGATCATTCTGTGCGAATGCGTGCGGCATACGTCATTGGCGAAATTGGTGCATCGGCAAAACCTGCCGGCCAAGACTTGCTCGCCCGCCTCAAAGACGAACCTGACGAACTTGTTCGCATCTACATCGTTCAGGCATTGAGCGCTATCGACTATGACACTAATCCGGCTCTCTCAATGCTAGCCGACCGTTATGCAGCGCTTGACGGCGAGAACGTTCCGCCGAAGGTAGACCACTCCTATGCCGAGGTCGATGAAAAAATCACAGTTGCATCCGCCCTATACGTGCTTTTGAAGGCGGATGCAAAGGCAAAGCGTGAATACTTCGATTTTGTGACCAAATGGCTCGATCCGCCTGCTGATGACCTAAGTCGCAACTTGCTGGAAGGATATTGGGAGCGTCGGTTGGTGACAGTACTCGCGTTGGAACGAATGCCGGATGCGGTCGATGCGATTCCTAAACTTGAATCGCTCCAGGCTGAACCAAATAGCAAACCATGGATCGGGGCACACGTTCCACGAGTTCTCGCCGTACTTCGGAAGAACGTGCGGTAGAACGGAAGTCGCGCATAGGAGCATTGAGAATCAACTCTTGGCGTGGTTTCCAGTTCGATCGCTGAATAGGTCTTCGCGTTCATAGGTCACATCGAGAACTATGTGCCATCGGTGACATCGACCGAGGCGTCCGCATAGCGCTCACTGGCGCGCTTCGGTGTTCACGACCGATGCCCGGAAGGGCAGCTCGCGAAGTGCATTCGACCACATTGACCGATACCGATAGGTGTGGGCTGATTTGGAATCCTTGAGCCCGCGCGCGTGTGTGGCATCGACCTGCGTAGGAACCAGCGGGCCATTCGATCGCCGATCCTGCTCTCCCCAGCCAAGCGCAAAACCGCCAATTCGCCTCCGCGCCAGCGGTTTTCTGAGCTTTTTGGCGCTGGTTCCCGGCTGGCTGCCGACCCGGTTTTCGGCCAGCCCAAACCTGGCCGAATCACGGACCCACTTCCTACGAACTGGGTCGGTGATTGCCCTGCATGTGGCCCGAAAACATGGCTCATGGTGGATGAGCCGTCCGGCGCAACGAGCGCAGCTCTCAACTCCGGAGAACGCCCCGTGCAATTCGCTCCTTGGAACATCGACACTGGCAAGATTCTGACCAGGCGGGAGATGGCCGTGGTCCTGGCCGACCTCAAGGCCCGGGCCGAGCGATCGGCGAACGCCCATTTCAATCTGATCCTGTTCCGCCTTGCCGCCTGTTGCGGGCTGCGCGTTTCGGAGATTGCACAGCTTCAAGTGGGCGACGTCGACGTTGGCAAGTTCCGCCCGCACCTCCGCATCCGCCCTGACGCCGCCAAGGGCCGCCGTCCGCGGCGCGTTCCGCTCTGGTGGGACGCGGGCACGCTGGCTGACATCGCCGCGTGGAAGGCCGAACGGTTGGCCCAGGGCGCCAAGCCGGTCGATCCGTTCCTCACATCGCAACGCGCGGGCGCATCGGGCCGCCCGCTATCGCGCCATACGCTGAGGAGACGGTTTCTGACCGCCTGCCGCGTGCTTGGCCTGGAACGGCTCGGCGCGCTGACGATCCATCACGGCCGCCACACGTTCATCAGCCACGTGCTGGCCGGAGGCTGCACGCTGCCTGAAGTACGCGACGCGGCGGGGCACACGAACGTGAGCGTGACGTCGGCGTATTTGCACGTGGCGGTGGATGGGGAGGAAGGGCCGGGGGAGTTGTTTCGGTTTTGAACCGCTGCAATCCTTTCGGCCAGCGAATGGGCAGATCAATTCGTGCACGGCGGGCGCCGTTAACTTCAGTGTCGCAGGCGTTCCACACCGATCCCTCCTCCCCGCCGAGAGTTCGGTTCGAAGAGGGTTCTGTGCAGGGTGGCCAATGACAATGCGCCCTTTGAATTGCTCCAGAGAGGCATCAAGGCCGCTAAGTGCATGCCTCGACCGTTGCCGGCATTTGATCTGGCATATCGTCGCGGGTCGACGATTTCCAGAATTACTGCAAGCCGAAATCAAGCAGGGGGAATGGCTAAGTCCTCCCGATTGACGCGTGTCGCCGGGGCTGGCGCCTGGCCCACTTTTACTTCCACTTGGTGGTCATTCCGGTCGTCGACGAGCGGCACGTATCGCTCGAGTTGATCGTTGCCGTCGACGGTCACGCGCTCGATCGTCGATCCGGCGCCCTGATTATGGAAGGTGATGTGATAGTGCGTTTCGCGGTAACGGTAGTGGATCTTGAAAGTTGACCAACTTCGAGGGAGGCACGGCGTGAAGCGGAGCTTGTCCACCTCCAAGTTCAACCCGAGCAGCGATTCGGTGATCAGCCGATACATCCAGCCGGCAGAGCCGGTGTACCAGGTCCATCCGCCGCGGCCCGTGTGGGGCGCAACGGCGTAGATGTCGGCTGCTACAACGTAAGGCTCGACGCGGTATGTGGCCGCAGTTTCGGCCGTGTCGGCGTGAGTCACGGGATTGATCAGCGAGAACAACTCCCAGGCGCGTTGGGAATCGCCCATCGCCGCGAAAGCCATCACGGTCCATACGGCGGCGTGGGTGTACTGGCCGCCGTTCTCTCGCACGCCGGGAATATATCCTTTGATGTAGCCGGGGTTGAGCGGCGATTTATCGAACGGTGGCTCGAAAAGTTGGATGAGTCGGGCGTCGCGGCAAACCAGCAGGCGGTCGACGCTATCCATCGCGCTCAACGATCGTTCGCGAGCGCCCGCACCGGATAAGACCGACCAGCTTTGCGGCAGCGAATCGATTTGGCACTCGGGGTTCGAGGCCGAGCCAAGCGGCGTGCCGTCGTCGAAGTACGCGCGGCGGTACCATGCTCCATCCCAGGCATGCTCTTCAATGTTGCCCCGCAGCCGGCCGGCCTCGATCGAATACCTGTCGGCGATGGCGGCATCGCCGCGACTTTGAGCAAGCTCGGCGAAACGCGTCAACGCATCATAAAGAAAGAAGGCCAACCAGACGCTCTCGCCTTGGCCCTGCATGCCGACGAGGTTCATCCCGTCGTTCCAGTCGCCACAGCCCATCAACGGCAGGCCGTGCGTGCCGAATCGCAGACCACAGTCGATGGCGCGGACGCAATGGTCGTAAAGCGTGCCGGAATCGCCCGAGACTTGCGGCAGATCGTAATACGACTCTTCCTCCGGACGCACCGGCCGGGCCGTGAGATACGGCACGGTCTCGTCCAACACGCCCGTATCTCCTGTCGCAGAAACATAGCGGGATGTCGCGTAGGCGAGCCAAAGGTAGTCGTCGGAGAAGTGCGTGCGCACCCCGCGGCCAGCAGGCGGGTGCCACCAGTGCTGTACGTCGCCCTCGCGAAATTGATGGGCCGCGGCGCGCAACAGGTGCTCGCGAAACACGCCGGGTTCGGCATGGAGCAGCGCCATGGCGTCTTGCAACTGGTCTCGGAAGCCGAACGCGCCGCCCGACTGGTAGAATCCCGTGCGGGCCCACATGCGGCAGGCCAGCGTCTGGTAGACGAGCCAACCGTTGGCCAGAAAGTTCACGGCCGGATCGGGCGTTTCGCAGTACACCGTGCCCAGCGAGCGGCTCCAATAGCGCCACACGGCTTCCAAAGCCTGCTGAGCGCTCGCCGCACCGCGGAACCGCTGCAGGAGTTGCCGCGCCTGTTCCGCATTCTGGGCGGCGCCGAGTGTGAACACGACGTCCTTTTCTTCGCCATCATTGAGGTTGCACGGCGCTTGCACGGCCGCACAAGGATCGAATCCCGCGCCGACCCGGCCAGACAAGCGAACTCGGCCCAGCGCCGCGGGGTTCGCCGGAGTGCCGTTTCGGCCGAGGAACTCCGTGCGGTCCGCCGTCAAGGTCCGCGCCGTTTCGCTGCAATCGACAAACGCGATCCGCTCGCCGAACTCCGAACTATATGCATTCCGAGCAAACAGCGCGCCTGTCATCAGGTCCAACTCCGTGACGACGTGCAGCAGCGTCTTATCGCGCAACTCGCCCAAGACCCACTCCCAGTAGGACGTGATTGACAGGCGGCGGGGCCGGCCCGAGCGGTTGCTGATTCGCAGCCGGGCGAACTTCACGGGTTCATCGATGGCCACGAATAGGCTCAATTCAGTAACGATGCCGTCCTCGGCATATTCAAAGACGCTGTAGCCAAACCCGTGCCGTGCGACGTAAGGCATTTCGCCGCGAGCCGGCGATGGCGAAGGGGACCAGAAATGGCCAGTTTCCTCGTCGCGGATATAAATGGCTTCACCACTCGCGCCGGTAACCGGGTCGTTGGACCAGGGAGTCAATCGGAATTCGTGGCTGTTCTCCGACCAGGTGTAGACGCTGCCGCTTTCCGACACGACGGAGCCAAATTGCGGATTGGCGATCACGTTGACCCAAGGCGCCGGCGTGATTTGCCCTGGGCTGAGCAGGGTGACGTACTCGCGTCCGTCGCGGCTGAAGCCGCCGAGGCCGTTGAAGTACGCTAAGTCCCGTTGGGGCGCCTCGGTGAACGGCGCCGGCTCGGGCCGGCGTCGCAGCGGTTTGAGGGCGGGAACCGATACCTCGCCGCGGCCGCGTCGCGCCGCCTGCTCCATCAGCGTGCCTGCATCGTCGCGCAGAACGATCCGTGCGACCGTCTGCAGCAGCGCTTGATCCTCATCCGACATCTGCTCGCCGCGACGGACGAAGATGCCGCCCGGCTTGTCGACCAACGTGGCCTCCGGGCTGGCGGCGATGACGTCCATAATCGTGTCTTGCAGCGTTTGGCGGTAAACCGAATCGTCCTCGTTCCAGATGACCAGGTCGACGACGACGCCTTTCATCCGCCAATAGGCATGAGCCTGCACGGCCTGGCGCACCAGATCGATTTTCTCCCGATCGCGCATGCGGACCAGCACGATCGGCAGATCTCCGGAAATCCCATAGCCCCACAGCCCCGACTGCGACCGCCGATTGCGGACCAAAATATCGGACTTTGCCCGACGCAAGGACGAGGCGTAGATCACCGATCCGGCGAGCCGGCCGTAGAGCTGCGCTTCGGCCTCCGAGGCGTTGAGCTGCCGGAGCAGAATGTGGCTATGAGTCCAGGCCAGTTCGAAGACGCGATCGGCCAGTTGCGGATCGTGGTACTTGTGCATGACGGCTTCGACAACTTCTCGCATCTCGCCGACGCCGGTGACCAGGTCGACTCGGGCCGTCTCGTTGGGCTCGAGCTGAATGACGTGCCGAATACAAGCCACGGGATCGAGCACCGGTCCCTGGCCGCCGGAGAGCGGCGCACGAGAGTCCATCGCCGCCGGTGCAGCCAGGGTCCGTCCGCGGCCGATGAACTTCAGTCGATCCGTTTCGAACGACGCTTCGCCCGCCGTCGTCCCTCGGACCGTCATCAGGTGCACCATCCACGGCGGCCGTTCTTCGGCCGACCGCGGCCGGCGGGTGCAGAGAATGGCCCGCCGGTCGGGAACCAGCTCCGTCTGGACGAACAGATTGCTGAAGGCCGGGTGCGACAGATCGTGGCCTTGCGGCGCCAGTACGATTTCGGCGTAACTGGTCAACTCGATCGTCCTTGGAACTTCGGACCGGTTCGTGATCGTGATCCGCCGCAACTCGACGTCGTCCTCGGGAGAAACGCTGATTTCGGTGTGCGTCTCGATCCGTTCATCTCGTCGGCGAAATTCGGCGCGCCCCTGAGTGAAGATCGCCTGATACCGTTTCGTATAGGTCAGCGTTGGCTGCCATGCCGTCGACCAGAAGGCCCCGCTTTCCAAGTCTCGCAGATAGCAGAACGATCCCCAGCAATCGCGCGTGGGATCTTCGCGCCAGCGCGTCACTGCGATGTCGCCCCAGCGGCTGTACCCGCCTCCCGCACTGCTGATCACCACATGGTATCGGCCGTTGGAGAGCAGGTTGACCTCCGGCGTCGAGCCGCCTGGGTCGGAAAAGACGCGGAGGGTCCCCTGTTCCTCGGCCGACACGGCGCGGGTGGCGCTTGCTTCTGCAACGTGAGGGTATACCGGCGCGCTCGACTTGGGCACGCGCTCTTGCAATAAGAGGTCGGCGGCGCGCAGCATCGGGTCGGCCATGAAGCGGCGCTGCATCGGCCGGTCCAATAACAGGTATGCCAGCGACAGCAGGCTCATTCCCTCGTGGTGCGCCATGAACTGGCGAACGGCGACGCGCGTCGCTCCGCGCGGCACTCGCGAGGGCGTAAAGTCGACCGCCTCATACAAACCGCAGGCGCCTAGGAGGCCTTCCTCGGCCAGGCGCTCCAGGTTTCGACAGGCCGCTTCCGGCGACACCATGAGGGCCAGCGCACTCGCATAAGGCGCGATCACCAGGTCCTCGGCCAGCCCGCGTTTGAGTCCCAAACCTGGAACGCCAAACGCCCGGTATTGGTAATTCATGTGCAGATCGAGCGTGTTGTATCCCGACTCCGACATGCCCCACGGCACGCCGCGCTGTCGGCCGTAATCGATCTGCCGGCGCACCGCGGCAATGCAGGTTCGGTCGAGCAGCGTGTTTTCGTAGGTCGGCATGACCAACAGCGGCATCAGGTACTCGAACATCGAGCCGCTCCAGCTCAATAAGGTCGGCGCGCCGCCCGTCGTGGTGAGCAAGCGGCCCAGTGCAAACCAATGCTCCTGGCCCACCTGGTCTTGGGCGATCGTGACAAAGCTCGCCAGCCGCGCCTCGGAGGCCAGCAGATCGTAGAAGCTGGCATCGAGGCGACTCTCGTCGACGTTGTATCCAATCGCAAACAAATCGCGGGCTTGATCGAACAGGAACGAGAAGTCCGTGTCGGCTAGCTCCTGGCACCGATCGGCGACTCGCTCCAGCGACTGAATCCGATCGGCTGCGCGCTGCGACGCGTTTTCGATCGCCTGACGCAACTGCACCAACCAATCGGCGCCGTGCGCCGAGCCACCAGGTTGGCCATCCGTTGGCATGGCGGGGCGTTCGATCATGGCATCCAACGCGGGAAGCAACGAAGTTTCCAGGGCTGCGACCTCGCGCAGGGTCGGCGTCGCGTGCAGCCGCGGCAATAGCGAATCGAGTTCGTTGAGCCGCTTGAGTTGCTCTGAAGAATGTTGTCGTCGCAAGTCGTCGGGAACTGGCGGCAGAGCGGCCCAAGGGGCCAAGTGCAGCAAGTCGTCTCGGTGACCTACGCACGAGCGCTCGAAAGCGCTGGCCCACCACAAGAGTTCCTGGTCAACGTTTGCGGCAGCCTTGATCTCCGCCGCGTCGACGGCAAGCCGTGATAAAAGCGCCGCAGCGGCGCCCAGCGCGTGCGGCTCAACGTCAAGCTGCCGTTCGAGTCGCTCGATCTTGCGGAGCAACTCCGCAAGAACCGTTGGCGCGCCGCCGTCTTTTCCCGTCTTTGTAAGGCCGCGGGCCACGTCGAGCAGCACATGTAACGTGTCGCGAAGTCCGCCCGCGACGCGTGGCGGCAGCAGCTTATTCTCGGCGAGTTCCAACAGACCGCGGCGCAGCACCAACACGTGCCCGACAAGATTGCCGCTGTCAACCGTCGAGACGTAGTGCGGCCGCAACGGCTTCAGCGAACGCGTGTCGTACCAGTTGAAGAAGTGGCCGCGATATCGGTCCATGCGGCCCAAGGCATCGAACGTTTTCTGCGTACGGTCGAGGAGTTGGCCGACGGAGCAATAGCCAAAGTCGCAAGCGGCCAGGTTTGCCAACAGCGCCATTCCGATGTTGGTCGGACTTGTGCGCGACGCAATGGCCGGGACCGGATGCTCTTGGATATTGTCGGGAGGAAGCCAGTTCTCTTCCGCCGTAACGAACATCTCGAAGTACCGCCACGTCCGCCGAGCAAGCTTGGCGAGAAACACGCGTTGCTGGCTCGACAAGCGAACCGGAGGCGGAGCGATAGGCCGGCTCAACCACCAGGCGACCGCCGGCGAGACCAGCCAAAGGCCGGCCAACGGCAAGACGACAGGCAACCGCTCAGCGCGAAACAAGATCGCCGCTAATGCGCCGCCAGCGATTACGGGCGCAAACCACATGCTCCGGAAGAATGCGGCGAGATCGACCGGGGCGCCTCGTTCGGAGCTGCTGGCCGTTTTCCACTCCAACAGCTTCTTTTTCGTCCAAAGAACGCGAACCAGCGTGCGCACGATCGCATCGAAGCTGACATAGGCGTCGTAGGGTAGAAACACGAGCAAAAACAGGAACTGAGCCGCTTGTTTGCCCAGCGAGCTAGCCATTAATCGCAAGTGCGCGCCGAGCGGCAAGCCGGGCGCCTTGCGAGACAAGTCGCTTAGCACCGAGATCAGCGGGACGGCGCCCAGCGCCGCCAGCACGAACATGGTTGCCCCTTGCGCCAGCAGCTTTTCCCCTAGCAGCCAACAGCTTAAGAGCAGCGCCAGCATGGCGATAGGCACAAGGCTGCGGCGCAGGTTATCGAAAATCTTCCACCACGACAGCGCGCTGATCGGGTTGTCGACTCGTCCTGCTGCCAGCCTTGGGACCCGCGGCAAGAGCCACCAGGCGATTTGCCAGTCGCCGCGCATCCAACGATGTCGCCGGCTGACGTCCACGGGATATCGCGACGGAAAGTCTTCGTACAACTCGACGTCGCTCAGCAGGGCGGACCGGGCATGGGCGCTCTCGAGAAGATCGTGACTCAAAATCGCATTCTCGGGGAACCCGCCGCAACTCTGCTCGAAGGCGTCGACATCGTAAATGCCCTTGCCGATGAACGAGCCTTCGCCGAACAGATCCTGGTAAACGTCGGACACGACGCGCGTATACGGATCGATTCCGGCATCGCCCGCGAACAGCCGCACGAACCACGAACGCTGCGCGCTTGGCAAGCTCACGCCGACGCGCGGCTGCAAAATGCCATATCCTTCGACGACTCGCCGGCGCTCGCGATCCAGTACGGGACGGTTGAGGGGGTGGGCCATCGCGCCGACCATTTCCCGGGCCGAGTCGCGCGGCAACTGGGTGTCGGTGTCGAGCGTGATGACGTAGCGCACGTCCGGCAAGATGCTCGTGTCGCCGATGACCTGGGAAAACCGGTCGCGGGCGTTGCCGCGCACCAGCGTGTTCAGTTCCGCCAGCTTGCCGCGCTTTCGCTCATAACCCATCCAAACCCTTTCCTGCGCGTTCCACCGCCGAGGACGGTGGAAGAGGAAGAACGCGTCGGGTCGATGCTGGTCATACTTTGCGTTGAGCTGTTCGACGCCATCCTTAGCCAGACGCAACAGTTCCTCGTCGTTCGGCATGACCTGCTGCTCCGCGTCCTCGAAATCGGTCAGCAGGCCAAAATGGAGTTGTTCATCGCAGTTGGCCAGATACCGCACTTCGAGCGCTTCCAGCAGGTCTGCCACGCCCTCGGCGCGGGTGAGCATCGTTGGGACGACGACCATCGTGCGGTGCTCGGGCGGGATCCCGGCGCTGAAGTCCATTCGCGGCAGCGGTCGGGGGGGGACGAGCAGCGCGGCCAACCAGTTTGTGACTCCGACGCCCAAATGGCTTGCGCTCACCAGGACCGCGACGAGCAAGCTCGACGACCAGACGCTCCCAACGGGCCAACCCCAGACCTCGACGAACGCGGCGGTCGCACCGGCCGTCGCCAGCACAATGCCGCACAAGTAGAAGAATAGCGGAAAGCGCCTCGCGATTTTGCCCGCCGCAGTCCGCGGCGACGAGCGCACGCTCACGCTGCGCTCGAGCACGGCGCGGCCTCGGTCGATGAGGTAGTAGCCGACGTGCGCCGTGCGATCTTCGGGGCTCTCCGCGGCCGCGGCTTGCGCGAGCTGAATCGCCTTGCGGACTACATCGTACTCCGACCAACCGCTTCGCTTCGCGACCTCTTCGACAACGTGTCGGTAACGGTCGCGGGTGTTGAAGTCCATCTTGGCGTGGACGTGGGTCGGATCGTCGCGCAGCGTCTGTTCGATCAGGCTGTGTTGTTCGACAAAGTCACGCCAATCGTTCGCGCCGAGAAACCGCAGGCTGCCGATGCTGTTGCCCATCGAGACCTGGTCGGCGGCCTGCGCCTGACCTTCGGCCAGGACCAGCCGTTCGATCGTCAACCCATGTTCCGACAGCCGGTGCTCCAACCAACTGTTGGCGAACGCGAAATGCGGGCTCTGCCCCTGCAAGTGTCTGGTCAGCTCCGATATGAACGCGCCCGACATCGGCGGGTTTGCGCGCGCCATGTCCGCCAGCACGAGTACCAGGTCGGTTGGGTTCCGTTCGACCACCTCTACCATCCGTTCGGCCCAGTCGTCGGCCAGATCCTGGTCTCTTCGCCCAGCGGCCAGGCGTGCAGCGACGCGGCGCAGATTCTCGATCAGCGCCAACCGCAGCATGATCGGCACCGCCCAAAGTTCGCCGAGCTTGAGCGGCTCGATCGTTTGATAGGCTGCGATAAAACTGTTGACGCTGTCGGCGTCGATCCGCCCGTCGACGTGCGCGATCAACTCCAGCACGATCCCGTAAACTCGCGGGTAACTCGTCGCCGGTCCGCCAGCCAGCCGCGGCAATTCGCGGCTATAAGCTCGCGGCAAATGCCGCCGAGCGGTCCGAATCTGGTCTTCGATCAGATAAAAATTATCGAGCAGCCATTCGGCGGCGGGCGGAATCCGCCGGTTCCGCTTGGCCGCCGCCGTCACAAGCTCGTAGGTCTCGACGAGGAGCCGTTCGTTTTCGTCGAGCCGCGCAATCAACTTGTCAGACACGCGCCCTGTCGCCAGCCGGTGCGACGCCGCCAACGACTTGGCATGCCGCTGCAACTGCTCGACGCTCAAGAGTTCCGCTCTCAGCGGTTGTTCGTCCGTCTCCTTAGGCGCCAGGCTATCCCCGCCGCTCAACTTCCGCCAAGGAGCCAGTCGCTCCAGCCTCGCCTTTACTGCTTGAACACCCACCGCGATCCTTTCTTTCGGCACAGTGTTCCCGCCTGCGAGCGGGTACTGCGGATTTCAAGTGCTTGTTTGGTCGACGCGGAGCTTCAAGTACGCGGCCATTTCCTCTTTCGCTTTCGGCAAGTTGGCTTCAACAATACGTAGCTCGCTTAGGGCCGCGGCGTAGTCCCGCTATTTTGGCGATGCGATTTGCGCCGCGGAGCTAGCTACGCCTGCCACGCTCAGCGGCTGGCGCGCGATCGCCCATTCAGCGTCGCTCGAATCATGGCCCCTGATTCTACCGCATCATGGATGTGCCGCGTCAGCCCTCGGCGATCGAGGGCACGAATGGGGGCGGCAGAGCGCTCGATACCACAAGCGCAATAAAAAACGGACCTCGGTTGCGTCCCTCGGCCCGTCGACAAGCTCGGATAACCCAAGCCTCTACTGGAATAATATGCGCGCCAGCTATGGCCGGCTAATGTCATCATGAATTGATGATGAGCTTGGGATCGGATTTCTTATTTTCGAGGCGAAGCGGGATGGTTCGCGGGCGACGAACCAAGCTTCGAAACGCGACTTCGTCCCGTTAACCGCCGATCAATTCAACGCTGCCGCCCGTTTTGGCGGCAATCAGCGTTACCAGCACCGAGGCATTGTCGATTCCTCGAATCGAAAACTGGTCGTCGAGCGAAAGGTGCAGAAGTTGTCCCGGCTTCAGATCATACTTCTTCCCAAGAGCAAACAGGGAAACGCGGCCATCGAGGCATTGCACGACCATATCGCCCTGGGCCTGATGGGTGGGCACGTCTCGGCCGGCCGGAACGATCAACTGGATAATCTCCACTTGCGGCGTCTTCACAAGCGTGATTTTGCGGCTTGTTTCGTCGATAGAAGCGAGCGGCTCCAGCCATATGGTTGGTCCCGGGTTCGCAATTGGCTCCGCCATTTGATTCATCCTTCTTTGCTAATTCATTCTATCATTTTCTCGGACGAGACGCCGCTGGCGACCAACAGTCCAACATCGGCTGCGACAGAATCGCAAGCGCCAGCTTATCTCAGCTCACTCCCGTGCATGCGGAAACTGCGCGTCCATGGCACGACGCGTCACGTCTGGCTCGACCACTCCGAAGGCCGCTTCGTGTCGCTCGAACGTCATCTGCAGCGCGTGCAGTATTCGCTTGGCTGTAAAATAGTTCGTAGAGATGCGCTGCGTGACGATAATTGCATCCGGGGAGGCGGTAAACGGATGCGGGTTAAGGCCGAAATCGAAAATCAACTCCTCGGGCGTGCCGGTAATGCGACAAAAATTGGCATACGACGCAACGATGTGCGAATCGTCGACCCTGAGCGCAGATGGCGCCGGCTTCGCCGTACTTTTGTCGGCATCCGGGGCGACCGTTGGTTCGAGAGGGGCATTCATAGAAGGGCTCGTGGATTGCTCATGGAACAACTCCTGGGGTTGGGTATATGCCACCTCCAACCTGAGCTATTCCACTTCCGGTTGAACTAAAACAGCTACCGTCCGGAAACCGCTTTCAGAATCACCGGCCGAGCGGGGCTGCGGCCGATCACGGCGTCGTCCGGCCCAATGCCGGCGCCAACCAGGCCCTGGTCGTTCATGTAGATGTGGTCGTCGCACTCGGTCAGCCGGCACGACTTCAAGAAACCGACGTGCATGTCTTCGAACAGCACGTTTTGACCGCAACTGCCGTGGTTGAGACTGCGGCCGGCCGAATCGTCGTCGGGGGCGTCGGCCATCAGGGCAAAATTGCTGCGGCCTCGATTTCGATGGCCTCGGTAAACGCCGTTGGCGACGTAACCCAGCGAATAGCCGTAGCTGCCGCCCATGCGCCGATAAAGCTGAGGCAGTTCTTCCTGCTTGGCGACGCGGACTTCGTCGAGCGTCGGCAGGGCGAAGGCTTCCTCGCAAGCCAAGGAAGACGAAGGACAGATCAGGCTCGCGTTGTCGGGCAGCAAGCGAGCCTCGCGCAGCGTGGGGGCGTAAATGCCCGCCACGGCGAGCCGGCCCTGTTGGGGCACCAGCGGAAAGTAGCCGTTATGAATCTGGCTGTAATGGCCCAAGGCCGAACCGATTTCGCGCAGGTTGTTTTGGCAGGCCGTCAGCCGCGAGTTGAACTGGCTGTGAGAAATCGCGGGAAACACCAGCAAGCTGGCAGCGATGCAAATCCCTCCGGCGACCAGCAGATCTTGCACTCGCCAGTTACCACCGGGCGCCAACCAACTGCCGCCCGGCGGCGCGCCGCCGGGGGCCAAGACAGGACTTCGGGCCGCTTTGGGGCGCGTCCGAGCGGCCACGAACGTACACGTTCGGGCCGCGAGACCCTCGGGAGGATCGTAATCTTCTTCGTCGGCGGCCAGCGGCGCCACCTTGCTGCGCAGCCACTCCAAATCTGCTTGCAAGGCCGGGTCTTCGACCAGCCTCGCTGCAACCAGTTCGTTTTCAGCCGGCTCAAGTGCTCCCAGCAGGTAGCCGAGCAAGTGCTCACGCATGGGCTAATTCTCTCCCGACAAACCAGCGCCATTCCAAGCTTCGTTGAGCTTGAGAATCGCAGTGTGCAAGCGACTCTTCACGGTGCCGACCGGAACGTCCAGTATCTCAGCGGCCTCGCGATACTTGAGTCCTTGATAATAGATCAAATTCACGGCGTTCGACAACGGTTCGGGCAACTCCTGAATGGCCTTGCGAACCCAGGTTTGACGTTCGTCGGCTTCCAGTTGAGCGACCGGTCCCGTCTCCTTGCTAACCAGCAGTTCAATCAGCGTGCCCAGATCGTCTTTATTCTCGTGCGTGTTGCGACGGTCGAGGCTGACCAGACGATGCCGCTTGTTGCGGCGCTGTGCGTCGATGGCTTGATTCGTGGCGATCGTATACAGCCAAGGCCGAACCTTCCGTCCCTCCTCGAACTGGTCGCATTTCAAATGCAATTGCAGGAACGTCGCCTGGAAGGCGTCTTCGGCCATGGCCGAGTCGCCCAGGTAACGTCTCAGGTAGCTATATAGTTCGCGCTCGTAACGGTGCACCAGCACGGTGAACGCCTGGCGGTCGCCACGTTCGCAATACCTGCGCAGTAGTTCTTCGTCGGCTGCTTCCAACCAGGCGGAGCTTTCAGCGGGTGGAACTCGTTTCTTTTCGATTGCGTAGCTCATAGTTTTTTACGGCCCTGGCAGCCGAGAGTTCGCACAATCGCGGCAAAAAGACTGGCGTCTCTCCTGCCGCCGCGACGTAAACTCTTGACTGCTCCTAAAATATAGCAAAACTTGGCGACTTGGCCGCGAGAACTTTCCAAGGACATTACCGAGGTAACGACTCGGCGACGACATGCCAAACTGGCAGGCTGGCGCCGCGATGCTCGCGTCTACAGTCCCTACATCCGCAAGTGTCGTGCCTCGATGAAGCCACAGGCCGCAAAAATTTACGAGTGGGCCGCGCCAGGCGACGTCAACGCCTTTTTTGGCTTGATGTTGGACAACACGGCCGATTTGGTGTTGATGGTCGGCCTGATGAGTTCGGCCTTCGATTTCCCTGCAACTTTTGCTTTGCGTTACATGATCCCTGGCACCGCGCTGGGCGTATTGGCAGGCGATCTGATGTTCACCTGGATGGCCTTTCGCCTGGCCAAAAAATCCAGGTGCAAGTCGATTACTGCCATGCCTTTAGGACTCGACACCCCGAGCACGTTCGGGATGGTGTTCTTCGTGCTCGGGCCAGCCTTTCAGTCGGCCAAGGCGACTGGACTCGATCCGCAGGCCGCCGCCTGGCACACTTGGCAGGTGGGAGTTTGCGCCATCATCGCCAGCGGCGTATTCAAGCTATTTTGCGCACTCGGCTCCGGCTGGGTGCGGCGAATCGTGCCGCGTGCAGGGCTGCTCGGCTCGCTCGCGGCAATCGCTTTAGTCCTCATTGCCTTCCTGCCGCTGATCGAGATTTTGCACTCCCCTGTTGCAGGATTCATCTCACTTGGAATCATTTTGACTACACTCGTGGCTCGCGTGGAGCTGCCTGGGCGACTGCCCGGCGCACTGGCCGCCCTGCTCGTAGGGGGGGCTATTTTTTACGCCATGCGGGCCTTGGGCTTGAGCCAGCCGGAGCCCTTACCGATCCAGCCCGCCGACGCCCTCTGGCCGAGCGACTGGCTGCGGTCGTTCGAGTTCTCTTGGATGTCCGCCTGGCAAGACTCGCTCAAATACTTGCCAGTGGTGATTCCGTTTGCTTTGGCGACGGTCGTCGGCGGCATCGATTGCACCGAAAGCGCCGCCGCGGCCGGAGACGAATATTCCACGGGCCAGGTGATCGCCGTCGAAGCCGTGGCGACGATCCTGGCCGGCCTGTGCGGGGGCGTGATCCAGACGACTCCCTATATCGGGCACCCGGCTTATAAGGCGATGGGCGGCCGGGCCGCTTATACCTTGGCCACCGCGCTGTTCATCGGCGGCGCGGGACTGTTCGGCTTCTTCGGCTACTTCTACGCGCTGATCCCCAAAGCCGCCGTGTTTCCGATCCTGATGTTCGTGGGCCTGGAAATCACCGCGCAAAGCTTCTCCGCCACGCCGCGGCGGCACTATCCGGCCGTGGCGTTGGCTTGCACGCCCGCCTTGGCCTCGCTGATCGTGATCTTCACCGACCAGGCGCTGGCCGCCGGGCAAATATCCATTAGTACGCTGGAGCAGAACCCTGCCACGGCGCTGTTGGCGAAGAACCTGCTCACGTTGCGGATCCTCTCGGCGGGATTCATCGTCACCAGCCTGATCTGGGCCGCGGCGCTGGCCATGCTCATCGATCGCCGCTTCCGGCGTGCGGCCGCGTTTGTCGCCACGGGCGCCGCGGCTAGCCTGTTCGGCGTGATTCATTCGCCGCTGCCGGGCAGCCCCTTGGCTTTTGCCTGGGCATTGCCCGAGGCGCCGCCCGCATCGGCCGCCGGCCAGTCGCCGCTGGCCTTCGCCTCGGCTTACGGCTTGCTCGCAATTCTCTTGTTGGCTTGGGGCTTTTGGCGAGAAAGGAAGGCGGCTGCGATGTTGACGCGGGTGCTCGAACCGGAAGTCATGGACAGTCCCCAAGAGGCGGCCGACTACGACGCCATGGACCACCAGGCCGTCAATCGCTCGTTCGTCGAAGACTTCTTGGCGGCCGCGAAAGCGGCGGGCCTCGACCTTGCTGCGCCGGGAATACGCATTCTCGACTTGGGCGCCGGCACGGCGCAGATTCCGATCGAACTGGTGCGGCAAGAGCCGCAGGCGCGGGTGCTGGCCATCGATTTGGCCCAGAGCATGCTGGAACTTGCGCGCCGCAACGTGGCGGCCGCACGGCTTGAGAACAACATCGAACTGGAACAAGTCGACGCCAAACGCCTGCCCTATGCCGACGGCCGATTCGCCGCGGCGATCTCCAACAGCATCGTCCACCACATTCCCGAACCGGCCGTCGCGCTAGCCGAGGCTTGCCGCGTCGTGCGATCGGGCGGGCTGATCTTCGTGCGCGACTTGCTCCGCCCGCAGAGCGACGCGGAAGTCGAGTCGCTTGGGGATGCTTACGCCGGCGAAGCGAACGATCGCCAGCGGCAGTTGTTCGACGCGTCGTTGCGCGCGGCGCTGTCGCTCGAAGAGATCCGCAACACAGTCGTTAAACTAGGCTTCGAGCCCGACGCCGTGCGCCAGACGAGCGATCGGCATTGGACCTGGATCGCCGAGAAGCCGTAGGTCAGGCTTTCAGTAGGTCAGGCTTTCAGCCTGACGAACGTCCCGCGAACCACTTCTTTTAAATAGCCCAGGCATTTATGCCTGGGAATTCGTTCATCGCGCACCCCTTTTTTCCCGATTGGCGCCTCGCGGCCGCCGCCGGCGGCCGCG
>DATKRK010000420.1:0-41722 GCA_035532215.1 Pirellulales bacterium
CTAGGCGATGCCCCAGATTGCTGGGGCATCGCTTCGCTCTGCCGCCAGCCACCCTCCACCGTCAACCAACACTTGAAGGGACAATAGGCTCTGCCACAGCCCAAGCGCACTCCCCTGCCCTGCCCCGTCGGGCGAGGGCGCCCGACCCTCCATGTGCCCTGCCCCGTCGGGCGAGGGCGCCCGACGCTCCATGTCATCGCTGATTGTCGGCGCCGGGCAATTCGCCGATGCCGGGCAGCGGATCGCGAACGCCGGGCACTTTGCGCCCGCCGAGCCCCGGCACGCTGCGGCCGATCGTGCCCGGCGTGCGGCGACGGTCGATGCCGGGCAATTGGTCAGCGTCGGCCGCGCTGGTCGCGATTTCGCCGCCCGCCGCGCCGCCCAGCTCGGCCGGCAACTTGGGCAGACGGAGCGTCTGCTCGCCAGTGGCTTGCGCCTCGTTCGTTGGCTCGGCCGCGTTGGTTTCAAGCTGCCTCCGCCGGCCGATGATTTCGCGGGCGTCTTCCACAGCCAGCGCCGCGCGGCGGATCGCGGCGCGGTCGAGCTCCACAAGCGCCAACGGCGTGGCCTTCGCTCGCATCAGGCGAGTTATCGCGATCACGAGCGGCTCCCCGGCCGGCGCCTTACTGCTCGCCCCGGCGGTTTCGATCGGTACGAACCCGGCGCCGCGAGCTTCGAACGCGGAACGAAGCTCGATTCCCAAGCTCGGCTCGGCGCCAGTATCATAGTCGCCGAAGCAACAATGCCCGTAGCTCGCCGACACGAACAAGCGGCCCGGCAGCGCTGCCAGATTCACGACGGCTTGCGGCGAAAAGCGAATGCCGCCCTGGACGCCGGCGACCGGTTCGACCGACGCGGGCGCAAACAGCAAGCCGCGCCGCGCCAGCGGATAATCCCAATAGCCGGCGACGCATACGGCGCCCGCCGGCGTCCAAACGTAATGAGCCGGCGTCCAAACCCAGCCGGGCTTGGCCTGGGCCCAATAGCCCGGCTGCCACGCGAAGTCCCCCTGTAGACGCGGCATCTTGCCGCGTTCCTCCTTGCCGCGCTCGTCAGGCAGCCGCTCCTTCTCGCCGCGTTCTCCCCTGCCCTGCCATTTCCAATAGCCGGGGACATAAAAGCGGTTCGGCGGCAAGGCGGTTGCCGCGGCTGCGTTCTCTTCAGCCGGGGGTTGCTTATATTTCGGCGGGAGCGGCAGATAGGCAAGCTGGCTCGCCTCGGCCGCGATCCAAAAGCCCGGCGTCCACTGAAAGCCGGCCGACGTCTTGGCCCAATAGCCGGGAATCCAACGCATGTCCGGCGGCGGCACGCGCCACCCTCCGCTCGTCCAAATGAATTCGCTTCGGTCGGGCGCCCAAGCCCAATAGCCGGGCAGCCACCGCGCTCGCGCACCGCTCGGCTTGACGGCGGGCGGCTGCTCGTCGAGCGGCGCCGGAGCAGGCTTGGTCACAACAAGGCCGGGCGCCGGATCGTAAACGATCGGCGCCAGAAACCCTTCATGAACGAGGCCTCGCGAGAGCACTTCGACGCGAGGCGGCTTGGCTGCCGGTTGGCGTGCGCAAACCGCGCCGCAGGCGCCGCCCAGCGCCGCAACGGCAACCAGCCCGACAAACGCCCGCGCACTGCCTGAACTACGGCCTGCAGATCGGTGCATGGAACTCGTCCCGGTCTACCTACTTGAATGGATTTCCGCGTTGCCGTATTCACTTAGCGAATCTCGTGCCCAGCGTCTCTTCAAAGCTAGTTCGACGGTTGGGTGGCTGGCGGCTGAGCCTAGGCGAAGCCCCAGTTCCCTGGGGCATCGCTTCGCTCTGCCGCCAGCCACCTCCGTCAGCTCGGGCTTGAAGACGCATTAGGCCCGCCTCCCCGCTGTGTTTTTACCCCCGAATCGACCTTGGAGGAAACGCCGGTTTGCGATTATGATCCGGCCCTTCTTCAGATCGCTCGATTCTTATTCGTTGAATCTCGTCTCCACTCGCAGAAAGGGCGCCGATGGCCGCCAAACTCGATTGGATGCTCAGCCGCGCGCGGCGGCTCGCCAACTTCGCCAGGGGAAATTGCCGAGCGGCGCCGCTGCTCTCGTTGGCGTTGGCCCTGGCCGCGCTCGGCGGCTGCCGCCACGAACTCACGCGGAAAAACCTCGAAAACGAGCGATTTCTCGATCAATACGCAGCGGGCCGAGGGCTGACTCGCGAGCAAGCCCGCCGCGAAGTCGAGACGAAGGTCAGCGAGCAAGAAGCGCAGAAGATGGTGAACGCCGCCGAGGATCAAGGCGTCGTCGCGCCCCCGGCCGAATAATCCACGTCGCCAGAGACTGCTTGAAGATTGCTCGACAAAGCGCTCGACGCATCGGCTTAATAGGGCCGCACGCGTTTGATCTCGGGCGGCGGGACGAAAGCCACGCCGTCCTCGAGGATCGGCCCCGGCAGCGACAGCAGAAACTGCGTCTCTTTGCAGTGCGTGAAGCAGCTTTGCAGAAAGTCGCCGGTCAGGTGCTTGAGCCGCTCGCCGCCCAATCTCGCCGCAATGCTGCGATCGCACTCGGCCGCGGGCCACGAGTCCGGCGAGAACCAATCCGACGCCACGAGGAACCCCCAACTCGCCAAGAACGACGGCACGAAGACCTGATAGCCGTGTACTTCGGCAAACACAGCTTTTAGGGTGCGAGACAGCGCCGCGTGCGGCTTGTCGTGGAGGAACGAGAACTCCATCCCCTGCACGACGACGATGCCCCCCGGCCGCAACCGCTGCTTGAGCAGCTCGTAGAACTGCTGGGTGTAGAGCGATTGCGCCGGGCCGTTGTCGAGCATATCGACGACGTCGATGATGACGACGTCGTATTGAACGTCGCAGTCGGTCACGAATTTGCGGCCGTCGTCGTAGACCAGTCGCACGCGGGGATCGTCGAACGCGCCTTGATGCCAGGAGGCCAGGTGCTCGCGGCACAACTCGACGACCTCGCGATCGAGATCGACCATTGTCGCCGAGCGCACGCTGCGATGAGCCAGCGCCTCGCGGAGCGTAGCCCCTTCGCCCCCGCCGATAATCAGCACGTCGCGGGGCTCGGAGTGCGCGAGCAGCGCCGGCTGCACCAGCAGTTCGTGATAGATCGCTTCGTCTTCGCTGGCGCTTTGCAGGGCGCCGTCGAGCGCCAGGATGCGGCCGAAACTGTAGGTTTCGGCAATCAGCACGTTCTGAAAGGCGGTCTTGCCGCTGTAGATCACCCGTGACAAGCAATAGCTGTGCCGATCGAAAGCATCCGATTCGTCGACGAACATCAAGGCGGCGCCCGAATCCGACGGTTGCAGCGGCTGCGAATTCATGGCAACGACTCTTGGACTGTCTCACTCGCGACGCAAAGTAGGTCAGGCTTTCCAGCGTAGGTCAGGCTTTCCAGCCTGACGAACGACATTGCACCCTGGGTCTTCGCTCATGGAACCACGGATGGCACGGATGACCCAGCGCGGCCTTCGCCGCAACCAATTGAGCCACGGATGAATCACCGATGAAACACGGATCGATCACGGACGAAATACTGAATCGAAAAAACCATCTCCGATCCGTGTTCGTTCCGTGTTTCATCCGTGGCTCGCTCCTAAAATCGCCGCACAATTCTTCGCGACGCGCGGAGAAACAGAACGTTTGTAGTACGGATTTCCAATTCAAATATCCGTGCCATCCGTGGTTGATAGAAGCAAATCATGTGACGCTCGAAAGCCTGACCTATGTTTCGAATTCGCTTCCGTCAGGCTGGAAAGCCTGACCTACGCGGCCCATTCGGCGAGCCAGTCCTCGGCGCCGGCCGGCGACATTTCGATGCCGTCGGCGTGCCGCAACACGGTCCGCCGCTGCACGCTGCCCGGACGCAAGTATTCGCGCAGCGTCGCGTCGAATTTTTCCGCGCTGCACGCGCGACCGCAGGTGAACAGATCGACGAAACATGCCTGGTGTTCGGGATAGGTATGAATGCTGGCGTGACTCTCGGCCAGCAGCATGACGGCCGTCATGCCGCTGGGCGTGAAGCTATAATGAGCGCTGTCGAGCAGCGTCGCCCCGGCCGCCGCGACGGCCGCGCTCATGGCCGCCTTCAGTCCGGCATGGTCGGCCAGCGCCGCCGGGTCGCAGTCGACATAGCTGGCCAGCAAGTGCCTCCCGAAGAACTCGTATCGTTCGGGGCTGGCATTCGGCGGCAAGGCCGGTCGCTGCCGTTCGGACTCGCCGCCCGAGCGGCGTCGCCAGGCGGCCAGCCAGCGGCCAAACCAGCTTGTTTTGGGCGAGGATTGTGTCAGATTGGAGGCAGGCATCTTCCGCGATGTTTCCCTGTGTTCCGAGGCCAGGCAGGCTATTTCGTAGTAGAAAAGGTTTTGGCTGACAAGTGGGTTTTGCTTCCGCTCACTCCCCTGCCCTGCTCTTGACGGCCGTCACCAGCCGCCACCCAGACGCCTTGGCCTGGGCGAACCGCCGCGCCCAGGAAGCCTGGGGGCCGCTCGGTCTGGTCAGCCCTGTGTTTGATTTTACGGAAACCGATTACTACCGGCTGGCGATGGGCGAACGGCTGAAAAAGCAGTTTCTGGCCTTCCAGCGGCCCTTCGACCCGGCCGAATTGGCGGAAATCAAGCTCGCGACGAACGCCTGGGAGGCGGAGTATACTGAAGAAGCCGGCCACGCCGAGCCGCGTCCCTTGAACCTCGACCCCGGTTACCTGACGCCGGCCAAGCTGGTGCTGGCTTCGACCAAGGACCATTCGCACCGAATTTACCTGAGCCAGGGCGTCTACGCCGAGGTGACTTTGCACTATCAATCGGGCGCCTGGCAGCCGCGGGAATGGACCTACCCCGACTACCGCCGCGCCGACTTTCACGAGTTTTTCTTGCAGCTTCGCCGCGAGTTGCAAGCCCGGCAGCGCGGAGGCGCCCAAGCGTGACCTGGTTGCTGATCGCCGCGGCGGCGCCGAGTCTGCTGATCTCTTGGCTCGCCGGCTGGCTGATGCGCCGCGCGGCGCCGCGCTTCGGCCTGGTCGATAAGCCGGGACATCGCAAGGTTCACGTCGCGCCCACGCCGCTCGGCGGCGGCATCGCCATTTGGCTGGGCCTGGCGGCGCCGCTGGCCGTCGGCCAGATTTTGCTCTGGTCGCTCGAAGCCACGGGCGACGGTTACCGCATCGCCGGACACTGGCCGCTGCCGGCGACGATCGCCACGCACGTCGGCGGGTTACTGCAGCAAACGCCCAAGCTGTGGATCATGCTCGCCGCGGGCACGGTGCTGATGCTGCTGGGGCTGGCCGACGATCGCTGGGGGCTCGATTGGCGTTTGCGGATCGCGACGCAGGCCGCCGTCGCGCTGGCCGTAGTCAGCTATTGGCCGGGCTGGCGGATCACGCTGTTCGTCGAACAGCCCTGGCTGACGATGGCGATCAGCGTCTGCTGGATCGTCGGGCTGGTGAACTCGTTCAACATGCTCGACAACATGGACGGCCTTTCGGCCGGGGTGGCCGCGATCGCCTCGGTGATGCTCGCGGCCGTGCTGCTGACGACGCCCAGTCCGGTTACGCATCAGCCGCAATTGTTCGTCAGCGGCTTTTTGATTTTGCTGGTCGGTTCGCTTGCCGGTTTCCTCTGGCACAATCGCCCGCCGGCCCGGCTGTTCATGGGCGACGCGGGCAGTTACCTGATCGGCTACTGCCTGGCGATGGCCACAAGCATGGCGACGTTCACCGGCGGCGAACTGCCGACGCACGCCATCCTCACGCCGCTGTGCGTGCTGGCCGTGCCACTGTACGATACGATCACCGTCGTCTGGATTCGCTTGCGCGAAGGGCGCAGTCCCTTCGAGGGCGACAAGAACCATTTCTCGCACCGGCTGGTCGAAATGGGGATGACCAAAGGCCAGGCGGTGCTGACGATTTACCTGACCACCGCCACCTGCGGTCTGGGGGCGCTGCTGTTGCACCAGGTCGACGAGCTGGGCGCCTGGATCATTCTGCTGTTGGTCGGCTGCGTGCTGACGCTGGTCGGGGTGTTGGAAACCACGAGTCGGCGTAATCGGCGCGAACCATGAACCGCCACCGCAAATCGCCCGATCGCTCGCACGCCGATCGCTCGCAGCCTCTTCGCCCGGCGAATTCGTCTGGCGGTTCCGTTTCGCGCAGCGTGCTGCTGGCGGCCGTGGTTGCGTTGTTCGTTGCTCGGCCGCTGCTGCCCAGCGAAGGCCCCGTCACGGCAGAGGGCGAGGGCCTGCAATTCGTATTGTTGGCGCTCGTGCTGGCCTGTGCCTGGCTGTTGGTCGGACTCTGGCAAGACCATTTGCGCGTGCGGATCGGTTGGGTCGACGCCGGCTGGCTGGCCCTCGTCGTTTGCCTGGCGCTGAGCGCCTTCGCCGCCAGCGAGCATCGCTCCGCCCGGCCTGCCATCAATGTGTTTTGGGAGTGGGTGGCGCTGGGGCTGGGCTTTTTTCTGACCCGGCAATTGATCGAAACCCAGCGCGAAGCCCGCGCGGCGGTCGCCGTGATGCTGGCCCTGGCCGCGACGCTGTCGGCTTACGGCTTGCACGAATACTTCGTTTCTAAGCCAGAGACGAAAAGGCAATATGAACAGAATCCCGAAAAAGTGCTGCGCGAGCTGGGGATTCCGGCCGAAAAAAACTCGCCGGCACGCATGCGCTTCGAAGATCGGCTGCGAAGCACCGAACCGATGGCCACCTTCGGCCTGGCCAACTCGCTGGCCGGCGTGCTGGCGCCCTGGTTTGTCGTCGCCGCTGGCTTGGCATTGTTTCCCAATCGACGCGACGCCGGGACCGATCGGCGAGTGCGGTTCTACCAGGCGGCGTTATTCTTGCTGGCCGGCTTGATGGCGGCTTGCCTGCTGCTGACCAAGAGCCGCAGCGCATGGATCGCCAGCGGCTTGGGTTTCGCTGGTCTCGCCGGCTGGGCCTTGCTGCAGGGCCGCTGGTTAAGTCGCCGAATGCTCTTCGCCGGCCTGGGGCTCTTCGCTTTGCTCGTCGCAGCGGCGGTTCTCGCCGGCGGCCTCGATCGCGAGGTGTTGACGGAAGCCGCGAAGTCGCTCGGCTACCGCTGGCAATATTGGCAGTCTTCGCTGGCGATGATCGCCGACCATCCTCTCGCCGGCTGCGGGCCGGGCAACTTTCAGGACGAATACACGCGTTACAAGCTCCCCGATGCCAGCGAGGTCGTGGCCGATCCGCACAATCTGCTGTTCGAAGTTTGGGCCACGGCCGGCACGCCCGCACTGCTGGCGTTTCTGGGCATTTTCGCCGGGGCCGCCTGCGATCTGTGGCGCTGGCGGACTTCCCGTCCGTCGCCGACACGGCCCTCGAATAGTAGGACGGACTTCCAGTCCGTCGCCGACCGAGTGACGGACCAGAGGTCCGTCCTACGGCAAGGCGTCGCGCCTGTCGAGCCGGAAGCGAGTCTACGTTGGATACTCGTCGGCGGCGCGCTCGCCGGTTTCGCGCTGGCCTACATCGTCGGCCTCTCGGCGACCGTTCCGCTCAGCGACAAAGCGTTCGCCGGCGGGCTGGCGGTCATGTCCGTCGCATTAGCGTTGCTCTATCCCTGGATTGATCGCGGCGTGCTGCCGGCGGGCTTGCCCCTGCTGGGCGCCGTCGTGCTGGCGGTGAACTTGCTGGCCGCCGGCGGAATCGGCTTTCCGGGCGTGGCCGGCTCGCTGTGGCTGTTGTTGGGGCTGGGTCTGAGCCTGGCCGGCGCCGATATCCCTCGCCGCTCGCTCTCGAAAGCCGGCTCGGCTTGCGCGGTTAGCGCCATGTTACTGGTGCTCGGAACGTTCGTTTGGGGCGACTATCTGCCCGTAATGAACGCCCGGCTGAGCTTGCTGCAAGCCGAGGCAAGCCAGATCAGCCTGGCCGAGCGGCAAGCAAAACTGAAAGCGGCGGCCGCCGCCGATCCGTTATGGGAAAAGCCGTGGCGCGAACTGGCCGCGCTCGAGTTCGGTCGCTGGCGGCGACAGAACGATCGCACGGCGCTTGAGCAATGGGAACAGGCGATCGAGGAGACGAACCGCCGGCGCCCGCATTCGGCCAAGCTCCGCGAGGAATCCGGCTACGGGTATCTGAAAGTCTACGAACACGACGGTCGCAAGACCGATCTGCAAAAAGCCATCGCCGGCTACGAACAAGCCGCCGAGCTTTATCCGAACCACGCCGAAACGCGCGGCAAGCTCGCCCTCGCGCTCGCCGCCGGCGGCCGCGAAAAGCGCGCCCGCGAACAAGCCGATTTGGCGCTCGAACTCGACCGCTCGACGCCGCACGCCGACCAAAAGCTTTCGCCCGAGTTGCGGGCCGACGTACAAACCATCGCCAGGGGGCCCGCGCGGGGCGCCGAATAGCCATTTTGCAAACTTCGCCCGGTCCTCATAGAATTGCAGTTGCCTCCGCAGTCGGCGGCGGGCGAATCGAGAATCATCGTACTCTGGATGCCTTCCGGTCATGAAAACAAACGGGACCATTGCGGCCATCGTTATTCTGGGAATCGTCGCGACGGCGGCCGTCTCCTTAGCCCAGTTCGAAGTTCCCTGGGGCGAACTGCTGGCTTCGCCGAACCTGGAAAGCGCGGGCGAACTGCCCGACGAACCCACGGCGACCGTCGTCGATAAAGCCCTGGAACGCGAACAGTCGCACGTCGGCGGCAAGCCGCAAGCGGTCGCCGAAGAAACCGAGTTCGACTTCGGCTTTTTGCCCAACAAGAGCAGCGAGAACGAACACGCTTTTATCGTGAAGAATACCGGCACGGCGCCCCTGCGGTTGATCCAGGCCGACGTGAGTTGCAGCAAATGCACCTTTGCCACGCTTCCGGCCGACGACATTCCGCCCGGCGGCAGCGATCGAGTCTTGGTGCGGTGGAACATCAATATCGAGCAAGACGTCTTCCGCCAACACGTCGACGTTCACACCAACGACCGCGAGCACCCCGTGCTGCGATTCGTGGTCTTCGGCCGGATCGTGCGGCCGTTCGAAATCAAGCCGGCTGAAATCGCGCTGAGCAGCATCCAGACGGGCGAAAGCGCCGAAGCCAGCGTGCAGATGCTCTCGTATTTTTCCGAGGGGCTCGAAGTCGTCGAACATCATTTCACGAACGCCGAAACGGCCCAGTATTTCGACGCCCAATTCTCGCCGCTGCCGGCGGATCAATTGGCCGGCGGCATCAAGAGCGGAGTCGAACTGAAGGTCGCGGTCAAACCCGGCTTGCCTTTAGGATCGTTTAAGCAGAGAATCCGCCTCAAGACCAACCTGAAAGACGATCCCGAGCACGAGATTCCGATCACGGGAACCGTCGTCGGGCCGGTCTCGATCATCGGAACCGGCTGGAATTCGCAATACGGCGTGCTGGTCGTCGGCCACGTGAACCGCAACGAAGGCGCCACGCGAAAGATATTGTTGTGGATCCGCGGCAAACAATACAAGGGTCTCGAACTCAAGCCGCCCAAGGTCACGCCCAAAGAAATGCACGTGACCTATGGAAAAATCAGCGAATTGAACGAGGGCTCGGTCATCATGGTCCCGCTCACCATTGAAATTCCCAAGGACGCGCCTTCCATGAACCACATGGGCAGCGGTCAAGGCAAATGGGGCGAAATCACGATTTCTTCGAACAACGCCGACTTGCCCCCCGTGAAGATCATGGTGCAATTCGCCGTGATCGAAGGTTGAGCGAGCGGGATAGCAACCGAGAGCGCGGCGACAGCGATTTGCAGATTACGGCCGTGCAGAGCGCGAACCTATTGAGGATTTCCGATTCCGATCGAAGGAACGCAACGGAGACGTAGGAATTCATGTCGAAGCCGGCGCTGGTCTCGCTTCCCCTGTTGGCCTTGCTGTTTGCAGCCTTTCTAGGCTGCCCCTCCCCCGTCGCTCAACCGCCCGCCGCGAAACAAGACGGCCCAAAGCAACCTCCCGAGCCCGAGAATCCGCCGGCAACGGCCGACGCCAATACAGAGGCTGCAACGTCGGCGGCGGTTGAAAACGCGGCGCCCGGCGAACCCGCCGGCGATGAATCGGCTGCCGCGGCGCCGTCGCCCGACAGAGAGGCGCCGGCGGAAGAAATGCCTGCCGAGGAATCGACCGCGACAGACAAGTCTAAAGCCCCCGGAGCGCGAGGGCCCGCTCTTGCCGAACCTGTGCTCGCCGACGAAGCCCCGGCCAAAGGGGCCAAGCCGGCGCCCGGCGAGCCCGCGGCTGCGGACTCGAAGGCGAAGCCAGCCGGCGCGCAGAACCAGGCTCAATTCGTCGAAGGCGAGCGACAGAGCGAAACTCCGCTGCTGGCGGACCGCGAGCTTTTCGTCGGCTGGGAAAAGCCCAAGGCGGCCATCGTGATCACCGGAGGGCAGGCAGGCTATATCGAACCCTGCGGCTGCGCGGGGCTGGAAAACCAAATGGGCGGACTGCGCCGCCGGCATACGTTTCTCAAATCGCTCGCGGCGCGCGGCTGGCCCGTGGCGGCCTTCGATAACGGCGGGCTGATTCGCCGCTTCGGGCAACAAGCCGAAATCAAGTTCGACCGGGCGGTGGAAGGGCTGAAGATCATGGGCTACTCGGCCATCGGCTTCGGCGTCGACGATTTGAAGCTGCCCGCCGGCGCCGTGGCCTCCAGCGTGGCCAACGTCGACGCCTTCGTCTCGGCCAACGTCGGCCTGTTCGACGATCCGGGCGCGGAAGGCGCCTTTACGCCGCAGTTCCGCCTGATCGAAGTCGGCGGCCTGAAGATCGGCGTAACCGCGGTCCTGGGCGACAAGTATCGAAAGCAGATCAACAACGGCGATCTCAAGTTCCTCAAGGCCAAGGACGCCTTGGTAAGCGTGGCCAAGAAACTCGAAGGGGCCGAATGCGACTACCTCGTACTCTTGGCCTACGCTTCGCTGGAAGAAACCGAGAGGTTGGCCGAAGAGTTCCCCGTCTTCGATGCCGTCGTCACCGCCGGCGGCGCCGATGAACCGCCTTACGAACCGGCGATGGCCAAAGGCAGCAAGAGCCTGCTGATCGAAGTCGGCCACAAGGGGATGTATGCGATCGTGCTCGGGCTGTACGACGACGAACAGACGCCCGTGCGCTATCAGCGCGTGCCGCTCGATAGTCGTTTCAAGGATTCGCCCGAAATGGACGCGCTGATGGTCGATTATCAAGACCAGCTCAAGCAGCTCGGCTGGGAAGGGCTGGGGCTGAAGCCGGCCAACCATCCGCGCGGCAAGTTCGCCGGCTCGAAGGCCTGCGCCGAGTGTCATGAGGCCGAGTACAAGGTCTGGCTCGACACGCCGCACGCCCACGCCACCGAGACGCTGGCCAAGGTCAAGCCGCCCCGGCAGTTCGATCCCGAGTGCATCAGTTGCCACGCCGTCGGCTGGAACCCGCAGGAATTCTTCCCTTATAAAAGCGGTTATGAAAGCCTGAAGAAAACGCCGCTCTTAGCCGACAACGGCTGCGAGAACTGCCACGGCCCCGGCGCCGACCACGTCGCGGCCGAAAAGGGGCAGGACGAAGAGCCGCAAACTCGCTTCCGCGCCGCCATGGAGCTGTCGGTCGCCGACGAGAAAGAAGCCTCGCACGCCTGCATGGAGTGCCACGACATCGACAACAGCCAGAAATTCAACTTCAAGGAGTATTGGCCGAAGGTGGCCCATTAGGGCCGTTATCGTAGCATCGCAGAAAGAGAACCACGGATTACACGGATAACACGGATTTTTAAGAGTTTTTATCCGTGTCATCCGTGAAATCCGTGGTTGAATCCAGGGCACAATCGCGGGTATTGGACGATGGACCAGGGGCTGATTCACAAGGAATTAAGCGAATCGATCATCGGCGCAGCGATGGCGGTGCTCAATGAACTGAAGCCGGGACTGGACGAAAAGCTTTATGAGCGAGCCCTCGTCATCGAACTCGGCAAGCGCGGCCATCGGGTGGAACAGCAACAGGAATTCCCGGTCTACTACGACGGCCAGAAGATCGGCGCCCTGATCCCTGATCTCATCGTGGACGAGTTGGTCGTCTGCGATCCGAAGGTCGTCACCACATTCAACGAGGCTCACGCGGCGCAAATGCTCGGCTATTTGAGCATTACTGGCCTCAAGCTCGCTCTGCTCTTGAACTTCAAGAACTCCAAATTGGAGTGGAAACGCATCGTCCGATGACCTCCGCGGTTGATGGAAACCACGGATGACGGTTGATAAGAACCACGGATGACACGGATATCACGGATGGAAGAGGGGGGAAATAAGCGAAGATCGGAGAAGGGAATTGTCAGCGAGCCAGTTGCGGCATGCCGACCTCTCTCCAAATCTATTTCTCAATCCCCTTAGGCTGCTATCCAGCTTCGAATCGTCTCTTCATCCGTGTCATCCGTGCCATCCGTGGTTAATTAAAAGAACTGTTACGACGCGTTTTCCAGCATACGCCTGCCGTTGCCGCCGGCGGCCGAAATCTCTAAAATCCCGCCCTCTCCGTCGCCCAGCGGCTGCAACGTGCGTCGGCCGCGTTCCTCATGCAAATCAAACTTGCTTCGGCGGCGGGATTGAATACGATTGCTTGGAACTCGCCTCGCCCTGGCTGATACTTCACTGCCGTGCCCCCCTGCCCTGCCCCGCCGTCCAGCTTGTCGCGGCCCGATGACGTCGGACCGTCGAACGCCGTGCTGATCCGGCGGCTGTTCGGGCTGGCTTGGCATTACCACGGCCGCTGCGTCTGGGTGCTGGCGCAGCAAATGCTGCTGGTGGTGCTCGCGCTGGCCGGATTGAGCCTGACCGGGCTGGGGATCGACGTGATGCGGCATCGCCTGGCGCCCGAGAGCGTCACGCCGCGCTGGCCGTTCGGATTCGAGCCGCCCACCGATTGGGGGCCGCTGGCCGTGACGGCCCTGATTGCCGGGGCGATTCTGGCCGTGGCTTTGGTTCACGCCTCGCTGCGCTATGTGGCCTCGATGTCGGCCGGGCGGCTGGTGCAGGACATCGTGGTCGATTTGCGCTCGCAGGTCTACGACAAACTGCAACGGCTCAGCTTCCGCTTCTTCGACGAAAACCGCAGCGGTTCGATCATCAATCGCGTGGCGGGCGACGTGCAGGCCGTGCGCTCGTTCGTCGACGGCGTGGTGATCCAGGTGCTGTCGGTGCTGCTCTCGCTGACGGTCTACCTGTACTACATGCTGCAGGTTCACGTGCCGCTCACGCTGGCTTGCCTGGCTACCACTCCCCTGCTCTGGCTCGGCGCCGTGCTGTTTTCGCGCAAGGTGCGGCCGGCCTACAAGCACAATAGCGAACTGACCGACGAGATGGTGCTCAGGCTTACCGAAAACGTGCAAGGCGCCCAGGTCGTCAAGGGTTTTGCCCGCGAGGCCGACCAGATCGCCCGCTTCGAAGAGGCCAACCGCGCGATCAAGGACCAGAAAGAAGAAATCTTCTGGCAGATCAGCCTGTTCCAGCCGGCGATGGGCTTTCTGACGCAGATCAACATGATCGTACTCTTGGCCTACGGCGGCTACCTGGTGATCGAAGGCGAGTTGCGGCTGGGCGAGGGCCTGTTCGTGTTCGCCAATTTGCTGCAACAGTTCGCCAATCAGGTGGGCCAGGTCACGAACATCGCCAACAGCATTCAGGCCAGCCTGACCGGCGCCGAGCGCGTATTCGAGGTGCTCGACGCGCCGATCCAAATCGCCAGCCGCCCCGGCGCCGTACCGTTGGCCAAGGCCCGCGGCGAAATCCGCTTCGAGAACGTCAGCTTCGGCTATCAGGCCGGCGAAGCGGTGCTGGAGGAGATCGACTTCGCCATTGGCGCCGGGCAGTGCGTGGCGATCGTCGGCGCGACGGGCGCCGGCAAGAGTACGCTGTTGAGCCTCGTGCCACGGTTTTACGATCCGGCCGCCGGCCGCGTGCTGATCGACGGCCGCGACGCCCGCGACTTGGTGCTCGACGACTTGCGCCGCAGCGTCGGGTTGGTGTTTCAGGAAAGCTTTTTATTCAGCAACACCGTGGCCGCCAACATCGCCTTCGGGCAGCCGGGCGCCACGCGCGAACAGATCGAGCGGGCAGCCAAGATCGCCTCGGCCCACGAATTCATCACCGCCCTGCCCCACGGCTACGACACGATTGTCGGCGAATACGGCTCGAACCTCTCGGGCGGCCAGCGGCAGCGGCTGGCCATCGCCCGGGCGCTGTTGCTCGACCCGGCGATTCTGATCCTCGACGACGCCACGGCGGCCATCGACCCCAGCACCGAGCACGAGATTCTTGCCGCGATGGAGCAAGCCATGCGCGGCCGCACGACGCTGGTCACCGCTCACCGCATGAGCACGTTGCGCCGCGCCGACCTGGTCGTCGTGCTCGACCGCGGGCGGATCGTGCAACTCGGCACGCACGACGAGTTGATGCGGGAGCAAGGCCACTACTGCGAAGCCGCCCGGCTGCAAATCGTCGACGACGAATCGCCCGCGGCAGCCGCCGCGTCGGGGGCCGCCGCATGAAGGCTCGCGCCCCTTACGCCGCGCTCACCGTCCGCCGGGCCGAAGACCGCGAAGAAGAACAACGCCCGCTGGAAATGCGGCTGATCGTGCGGTTGCTCGAATACACGCGCCCCTACGCGGCCAAGCGGAATTGGCTGCTGTGGATGGTCGTGCTGCGATCGATTCAACTGCCCGGGCTGACTTGGCTGACGGCGGCCGTGATCACCGGGCCGGTGCAAAGTCACGACGTGCGCGGCGTCGCGCTCGGCGTATTGGCCTTCACGGCGCTGGCCCTTTCGACGCAACTGGTAATGCACTTCCGGCAACGCCTGGCGTTGGAACTCGGCGAAGCGGTGGTCTACGACTTGCGCAACGACGTCTTCGCCCAGTTGCAGCGGCTGCCGATGAGCTTCTTCAACCAAACGAAGCTCGGCCGGATCATCAGCCGCATGACCTCCGACGTCGAGAACGTGCGAATCGGCGTGCAAGAGGTGCTGTTCGTCAGCATCGTGCAGCTCGGGCAGATGTTCGTCGCCGCCGGTTTCATGCTCTGGTACGACCCGGCGTTGTTTCTGGTCGTGCTCGGCGCCGCGCCGCTGCTGTGGGCGATCAACAAGCACTTTCATCGGCGGCTGTCTGGCGCCTTGCGCGACGTGCAGGAATCGTTCAGCCGCGTGACGGCCACGCTAGCCGAATCAGTCAACGGCGTGCGGGTGACGCAGGGCTTCGTCCGCCAGGCCACGAACGCCGAATTGTTCGGCGACCTGGTGGCCGACCATTCGCGGTACAACCTGAACGTGACCCGGCTGCAAAGCGTGTTCTTGCCGCTGTTGGACCTGAACAGCCAGCTTTGTTTCGCCGCGCTGATGCTCGTCGGCGGCTACCGCGTGCTGTACGTCGACGGCGCCGAGTTGGGCAGCCTCGTCGGCTTTCTGCTGATGGCCAACTTGTTCTTCTCGCCGATCGCCGTGCTCGGCAATCAATACAACCAGGCCCTGACCGCCATGGCCGGCGCCGAGCGCGTCTTCAACCTGCTCGACAGCCGCCCCGAATGGACCGACTCGCCCGAGGCCCGCGATCTGCCGGCGATCCGTGGCCGGGTCGAATTTCGCAATCTCTCGTTCGGCTACCAGCGAGATCGGCTCGTGTTGCACGGCATCAACTTCGCTTGCGAACCGGGGCAGACGATCGCCCTGGTCGGCCACACCGGCAGCGGCAAGACGTCGATCACCAACCTGATTGCGAAGTTTTATCTGCCCGCGAGCGGCGAACTATTGATCGACGGGCAGGAAATCCGCCAAATCGCGTCCGACTCGCTGCACCGCCAGATCGGCATCGTGCTGCAGCAGAACTTTTTGTTCGGCGGCACGGTGATGGACAACATCCGCTTCGGCCGGCCCGAGGCGAGCGACGCCGAGGTGGTCGAAGCCGTGCGGCGGTTGGAATGCCTTGACCTGCTCGAAGACGCCCTGCCCCGCGGCTTACAGACGCAAGTCGGCGAGCGCGGCGGCAGCCTGTCGCTCGGCCAACGGCAGTTGGTCTGTTTCGCCCGGGCGATGCTGGCCGACCCGCGGATCCTGATCCTCGACGAAGCCACCAGCAGCGTCGATACGATCACCGAGGCCCGGCTGCAAACCGCGCTCTTCGCGCTGCTCAAGGGCCGCACGAGCTTCGTCGTGGCCCATCGCCTGAGCACGATCCGCCACGCCGATCAAGTGCTCGTGCTCGATCAAGGGCGGATCATCGAGCGCGGCAATCACTTCACACTGTTGGCGGCGGACGGGGCGTATGCCGAACTGTATCGGTCGTTTGCGCGGGCGAGCGCGGCGTAAGACAGCCAAAATCCCTGACAGCTAAACTGGCGGTTCGGCAAGGACGCTTTCGAGTTCGTTGAGCACGCCCAATTCCTTTGCCCAGCAGCTGCGTGAAGTCTTCAAGGGCTTTCGAGATTTCTCTCATGGCGGCCGCTTCACGGTCCGGGCGATGCCCTCCAGCATCCGCCGGTTGCGCTCGTCGTGTTGGCGATTGAGCAACTCGAACCGCCGATCGACCTGCTCGGGCGTCCCCTTGAGCAAATAAGGAAGCGCCGCGTCGCTCATTTCCAAAGCGAGCTTCAACCGCTCGGCGGTCGTCATCCGGCGGTACATTTCCAACGTTTCGCGGCTTAGCATGGCATTACCCTGGACCTACTTTCCCTCAATTCTGGCTTACGGCCGGCAAGGCGGCAAGCGCGAAGCCGCCCCCTTCGGTCTTGGACTTGGGACGGCGCTCGGGTCGGTTTCCACCGGAGCCCTATCCGCCAGCCAAGCAGATTGATTTTAACAAGGCCTACAGAGACCCCGCGCCAAAAAACCAGGCGAACCCCTTGTCGCGAGACAATCTGCACGAGATGATCGACTGCACAAACGCGTGGGCCAAGAAGCACGGCAAACAGGTCGAGCTGCCGGAGATTCAGCGGGCGCTGAATCGCCAGGCGTCGGCGCCCAATAGGCGATCGTCGCGCCGGCGGAGTTCGCTCCGCAGCCGCGGTGGCCGAATCGATTTTCGATATCCCGCCGGATCGGCCGCCCGATCCATTCCCTCGTCTCGTTGTTCCCGCTACCAGGAATCGCCATGCTACGCACCACAGCGACCCGGCCGATTTTGTACTTCGTCTTGCTGATGGCTTGTTTCTGTCCGCCGCTTCAAGCTCAAGCGCCTGGCCTGCTGGGGGTCGACACCCCCACGCCTTCGCGAATGCCGCTGTTGATGCCCGACGACTTCAGCGAGCTGAAGCTGGTCGCCTGGCGCGTGGAGCGCGGAGAACTCGATCCGCAAAATCCGCTGATCGAGGGCGAGATGCCGTGGGACGCCGGCGGCGCGGGCATTCACGGCTCGGTGTTCAAGGATCCGCTCGATTCGCGGTGGAAGGCGTATCTGGTTTGCACGCCGGCCGAGTTCGCGCCCATGAGCAAGGCGGAGCCTTGGAAATCGGACAACGCCGCCTATCGGCGGCTGTGCCTGTTCGAGAGCAACGACGGCGTCCACTGGACGAGGCCGGAGTTGTCGAACGAATCCATCGGCGAACACGCCAAGACCAACGCCCTGTTCGACCTCAGTCAAGGCGTCTCCGCCTACCCTTCCGTGTTCGTCGATCCGGAAAACCGCGAGTGGCCCTACGCGATGATTGCGCTGCGCGAGTACCAGGGATCGAAGGCGCACGGAAAACCACCCCAAGGAAACGGATACTACCGCTATCGTTCGAAGGATGGCAAGAAGTGGGAGCCGCTGGGCAAAGTTCAAGGCTCGATGAACAAGTGGGACCTGGCCTTTTTCTATCGCCAGCCCGAGGGCGGACAAGTCTGCTACTACCGTGCCACAGGCCCCCGTCAAGCGACCGATCACCTTCCGCCCTACGAAGACACTCCCCGACGCAGCATTTTTCGCTCGACGAGCCGCGACGGAAAGGCATGGCTCGAGGATCCCGATCCCACGACGGCGATCACGGCCGACGAACTCGATCACCGCGACACGCAGTACCAGGAATTGGTTCCGCTGAAAGTCGCGGGCGGTTATCTGGCGATGGTCACGATGTATCATCCGCTTTCGCAGACGCTCGACCTGCGGATGGCCGCCTCTCGCGACGGCCGGCATTGGTGGTTTCCCGACCGCGTGGCGTGCCTCGATAACGCTCCTTTGGGCGATTACGGCGGGGGCATGATCTGGCAGAGTCAGAACCTGATCGTCGAGGACAAAACGCTGTACGTCTATTATGGCGCCACGGAGGGGGCGCACCGTCAAATGGCGGACAGCCGCATCCCTTCGAAACGCATCAATGCGATGGAGACGATCGCCGATAAGTTCACATACTTTCTGCCGTTCAATGCGGCGCTGTGCCGGGCCGCTTGGCGCGTCGATCGGATGTATGCGCTGGCTTCTTCGGCCGGCGGGCCGTCGATCGGCGAGGCGGTGACGACCGCCAAAGACTTAAGCGGGAAGGAATTGTGGGTCGATCTCCGCACTCGTCCGGCGAAGAAAGCGTCCAAGCCCGGCTTTCATGAGGGCTATCTGCAAGTCGAACTGCTCGACAAGGACGGCAAGCCGCTCGCTAGTTTTTCGCGGGCCGACTGCGCGCCTTCGAAGGGCGATCGCGAGGCGGTGCAGGTGAAATGGACGGGCGGCGGCGCCGCGCCTCCCAATGCGAGGCAGGCGAAGTTCTATCTGATGCGAGCCTTTCTCTACGGTTTCGAGTTTCGCGACGCCCGGCAGAATGCCCCACTGCCGAAGGGGCCGGCCGTGCCGTAGCCGCTCGAACTGCCGCCGTATGCATGGCCATCTATAGTATCGCGATCGCTCCCCTGCCCTGCCCCGTTGCCCAACGCCCGCGCCATGAGCTTGTTGCCCGAAGAATCGCCTGAACAGATCCTTTCCGTCTATGAACTCACCAGCCAGATCAAGGACCTGCTGGAAGGCAATTTCCAGCAAGTCTGGGTCAGCGGCGAGATTTCGAATTTTTCGCGGCCGCAGTCGGGCCACTGCTACCTCACGCTCAAGGACGACCGGGCCCAGATTCGGGCGGTGCTGTGGCGCACCGTCGCCAGCCGGCTGCGGTTCGAGTTGGAAGACGGCCTGGACGTGATCTGCCAAGGCTCGCTCGACGTCTACGCGCCGCGAGGCTCTTATCAACTGGTCATTCGGCAGATCGAACCCAAGGGAATCGGCGCCTTGGAGCTGGCGCTGCGAAAGCTCAAGGAAAAGTTGGCCGCCGAAGGCTTGTTCGACACGGCCCGCAAACGCCCCCTGCCCCGCTTTCCGCGCCGCATCGCGTTCGTCACCAGCCCGACGGGCGCCGCGATCCGCGATTTTTTGGAAGTCCTGCGGCGGCGTTGGCGCGGCGCCGACGTGCTGGTCGTGCCGGTCCGCGTGCAAGGCGAAGGCGCGGCGCAGGAGATCGCGGCGGCCATCGCCGCGGTCAATCGCTTCGCCGTGCCGGTCGATTGCCTGGTGGTCGGCCGCGGCGGCGGCAGCCTGGAGGATCTGTGGGCTTTCAACGAAGAAGCGGTCGTGCGGGCGATTCATGCTTCGCGGATTCCGGTCGTTTCGGCCGTGGGGCACGAGATCGACGTCACTCTGGCCGATCTGGTCGCCGACGTCCGTGCGCTCACGCCCAGCGAAGCGGCGGAACTGGTCGTACCGGCGGCCGAAGAAATCGCTTCCGCTCTGCGCAGTCACCAGCAGCGGCTCTTAACCGCCCTGCTCCGTCGCGCCCTGCTGGGCCGGGCTCGGCTCGATCAACTCGCCGCTCATCGCGCGTTCCGCAAGCCATTCGAGTTGGTCCACGACGCAGCGAGGCGGCTCGATGAACTTTCGGTTCGCTCGAACCGCGCCGTGCGGCAGCGATTGATCGCCGCGCGACGGCAGTTGGACGCCACGGCCAATCAGCTCGAATCGCTCAGTCCGCTGGGCGTGCTGGGCCGCGGCTACAGCCTCACCCAGCGCTTGAGCGACGGCCGGCTGGTGCGCGACGCCGCCGAGTTGAACGTCGGCGACGAGATCAGCACCCGTTTCGCCCGCGGCCAGGCGGTCAGCCGGGTCGAAAGGCTGAAGGAAGGCCGGTAAACAACACTTGTCGAGCCCAGCGCCTGGCGAGCCGCAGCCTGGCGAGCCGGAGGCGTCAGCCTCCGGGTTTTTAGGCGCCACGGTAACGCTCGATAACCCGGTGGCTGACGCCTCCGGCTCGCCTCATTAGCCCAGCGCCGGAATGAATCGCACCCAGTAAAAGATCATCCCGATCACGGCGACGACCCCGATGATCGCCAAGGCGAGGTACCAGATCGGCTTGCCCGCCAACGCCGACGTGGAATGCGTCACGTATTCGCCGCAGTAGGGGCACGCTTCGGCCTCCTCGTAAATCAGCTTGCCGCACGCCGGGCACGGGAGCAGTTCCAACTCGTCGTCGTCGCGATCGTCGGGCTCGGGCGCCTCCCAATCGTCGTCGAAGTCGTCGTCTTCGAAATCTTCGTCTCGATCCATGCTGGCTCGCCCGCGTGAAAAGGCCGCCTGCCGCGTGCGCCCATTCGCCCGCCAAAGCCTTTGCGTGACTGGCCGAAGGGCGAAAGACAAATCGGCTTCGAAGCGTTACATTAACGTTCTGTACGCAAACCCGCGCGTCGCAAGCCCCCTCGGGCGCAGCGGCGTGGCTGGCAATCCTCGAACGCCGCCGGTTCGTTTTCGTCGGAGCCCTGAAAAACTTGACTGACCCGACTAACCCTCGCGAGCCCGATTGTCCGCCCAGCTTCGAGCAGGCGCTGGTGCAATTGGAGCAGATCGTCCGCCAATTGGAAGACGGCGAAATCGGTCTGGCCGAGTCGCTGTCGCACTATGAACAGGGCGTCAAGCTGCTCAAACAATGCTATGGTTTGCTCGAACGCGCCGAGCGGCGGATCGAACTCGTCAGCGGCATCGACGCCGAGGGCCATCCGATCGCCGAGCCGTTCGACGACGAATCGACGCTAGCATTGGAAGCAAAATCGCAGCCGCGAACTCGGCGGCGTAATAAACGGACCGAAACTGCTCAAAAGGGGGGAGTTTCGCCGCCCTCACAGCTCCCTGAGGACGAGAACGACATAGACACTCTGGGGAGTCTGTTTTAGAATAGGTGGTCGCTTGCCTCACGGCGGGGTAGGTTCTCGCACAGCGGCTGAGAAGTTTGCAAGATCGATGTCACGAAGTTCCGCCACCTCTTTCGAGCACTATGCGCTCGAGATGCGTTCGCAGATCGAAGAGGCGTTGCTACGCTACTGTCAGACCGAGCCCGGTTGCCCCGAGCAGCTTGGCGAGGCCATGCGTTACAGCCTGCTGGCGCCCGCCAAACGTCTGCGTCCCTTGCTGGTGTTAATGGCGGCCGAGGCTTGCGGTGGTACGGTAGAGGCCGCCCTGCCAGCCGCGTGTGCCGTCGAGATGATCCATAGCTACTCGTTGATCCACGACGATCTGCCGGCGATGGACGACGACGATCTGCGGCGCGGGCTGCCCACGAACCACAAAGTTTTCGGCGAGGCGACCGCCATTTTGGCGGGCGACGCGCTGTTGACGCGAGCCTTCGAGGTGTTAGCGAATGAAATCCGCCCGGCCGAAACGGCGCTGGCCTGCTGCTCTGCCTTGGGCCAGGCCGCCGGGGCCACGGCGCTGGTGGGCGGCCAGGCTGACGATCTATCGCACGAGCGCGACGCGGAGGAGCGAGCGGCGTACGGCGAATCGAAGGCAGCGCTCTTGGGCGAGTTGGAATCGATCCACGCCCGCAAGACCGGTGCGCTGTTTTTGGTTTCGCTGCGAATGGGCGCGCTGACCGCCGGCGCCGGCGCCGAGCCATTGAAGATGTTGGAAGAATACGGCCGCGCGTTGGGTTTGGCCTTTCAGATCGCCGACGATCTGTTGGACGTGGGCGGGAACGAGCAAGCCGTGGGCAAAAGAGTCGGCAAGGATGCAAATCGAGGCAAATTGACCTTTCCCGGTTTAATGGGCGTGGAAGAAAGCCGTCGCCGGGCCGAGCGATTGATCGCCGAGGCCTGCGACGCGCTGGCGCCATTGGGGCCGCCCGCCGAGCGATTGGTCATGCTCGCCCGATACGTGGTGGAAAGGGACCGCTGATGGACGCATTACTCTCTAAGATCGAATCGCCGCGCGACCTCGCAGGGCTGTCGCCGGCCGAACTCGATCAATTGGCCGCCGAAATGCGCGAGGCGCTGTGCAACGTGGTCGCCAATCGCACGGCCCACTTCGCCTCGAACCTGGGCGTGGTCGAGCTCTGCCTGGCGCTGCACGCCACGTTCGATTTCCGCCGCGACCGGCTGATCTGGGACACCGGCCATCAAATCTACCCGCACAAGCTGATCACCGGCCGCTATCACGAATTCGGCACGATGCGCGTCAAGGGCGGGTTGATGGGCTACCCCAACCCGCGCGAGAGCGAATACGACCTGTTCATGACCGGTCACGCCGGTTCGAGCGTCTCGACCGCGCTGGGGCTGAAAAGCGGCGACGACCTTATCCCGGGCCAGGAAGACCGGCACTCGGTGGCCGTGATCGGCGATGGCGCCTTTCCCTCGGGCATCGTCTTCGAGGCGCTCAACAACGCCGGCGGCCTGCAAAAGAAGCTGCTGGTGATTCTCAACGACAACAAGATGTCGATCTGCCCGCGCGTCGGCGGCGTGGCTCAGTATCTCGACCGCCTGCGGATGAACCCGTTCTACACCGGGCTCAAACAGGAAGTGGTCAAGGCGCTGAGCAAAGTGCCATTGTTGGGCGACCCGGTCGAGCGGCTGCTGTGGCAGGCCAAGGAATCGATCAAGGCCGGCCTGCACGGCGGCATGCTGTTCGAGGAACTCGGGTTCCGCTACATGGGCCCCATTGACGGGCACAACATTAGCCAATTGCGCAAGTATCTCAAACTGATCAAGGACGTCGACGGCCCGGTGCTGTTGCACGTGGTCACGGAAAAAGGGCACGGCTTTCAGCCCGCCGCCGCCGACCCCGTGTTCTTCCACACGCCGGCCCCCTTCCGCTGCGAAGAAGACGGCGTGCTGTCGATCAAGAAGAGTTCTTCGCGGGCTTACACCAACGTCGTCAGCGAGGCGATCCACAACCAGCTCGCGCACAACCCGCGGGTGACGGTGATGACGGCCGCCATGTGCCAGGGCAACAACCTGGAAAAGATTCGCGGCGATTTCCCCGACCGCTTCTTCGACACGGGCATTTGCGAATCGCACGCGGTGGCCTTTGCCGCCGGGCAGGCCAAGGCCGGGTTGCGGCCGATCATCGACATCTACAGCACGTTCTTGCAGCGCAGCTTCGACCAGATTTTCCAGGAAGTCTCGCTGCAAAACCTGCCCGTCACGTTCATGCTCGACCGCGCCGGGCTGACCGGCCCCGACGGGCCGACTCACCACGGCATGTTCGACATCGGCTACATGCGTTTGTTCCCGAACATCGTGGTGATGGCGCCCGGCGACGAATACGACGTGGCGCCAATGCTCGACTTCGCCCTGGGGCACGACTCGCCGGTTTCGCTGCGCTATCCCAAAGCGACGGCCGAAAAGTACGACCGGCCGCTGGCGCCGATCGAACTCGGGCGCTCGGAAGTGATCGACTGGGGCCACGACGGCATGTTCGTCGCCTGCGGCACGCTGTTGGGCTCTTGCACCAAGGCGGCCGCCGCCTTGCGCGAGGAAGGGCTCGACGTGGGCGTGATCAACGCCCGCTTCGTCAAGCCGCTCGATACCGAAACCATCTTGCGGGCCGTCGAATCGTGCTCGTTCGTGCTCACGGTCGAAGAAGGCGCCTTGATGGGCGGCTTCGGCAGCGCCGTGTTGGAAGCCATCAGCGACGCCGGACTTTCGGCCGCGCACGTCCGCCGGCTGGGCGTGCCCGATCGGTTCGTCGAGCACGGCGAGCGCGGCGAGCTGTTGGCCGATCTCGGCCTCGACCCCGCCGGCCTGGCCCAATCCGCCCGCGAACTGGCCGCCCGCGTCGATCTCGGCGGCAGCCGCCGCCAGGTTTCGTAGGGCGGACACTCTTATCTGCGAAGTCTGCCAGTAGGGCGGAGATTCCTTCTTGGCTGGCCACCGCCCGCCGCGGCGAGTACCTTAAAATCAACCACGGATGGCACGGATCGCACGGATAATAGAACTGAAACATCCGTGTCATCCGCGCCATCCGTGGTTCCTTGAGCGTATTTTTTGTCCGGCTTCGGCTGACCTTTCGACATCCCGCGAGGGCCGCAATATGAACACCCGCGTCGCATTGGCCCTACTCGGCTTATTCTTGAGCGTACCATCGGCGCTTCGCGCCGCCGCAAAAGACGCAACCCAACCGCTCAACGTGCTGCTGATCGTCACCGACGATCAACGCCCCGATACGATCGCCGCGCTAGGCAACGAGCGCATCAAAACGCCGCACCTCGACCGGCTCGTCCGCGAGGGAACCGCCTTCACGCGAGCCGTGGCGGCCAACCCAATCTGCACGCCCAGCCGTGCGGAACTGATCAGCGGCACGACCGGCTTTCGCAACGGCGTGCTCTACTTCGGTCAGCGCATCGATCCCAGCTTGACCCTCTGGCCGCAAGCGATGCAGGCCGCCGGCTATGATACGTGGCTTGTCGGCAAGTGGGACATTCCGGGAACGCCCCGGGCGCTCGGCTACACGGCAACCGCCGGGTTGTACATGGGCGGCAGCGGCCTGCCGGAAACCGAACCGGCCGATTTCGCCGGCCGGCCCGTGACGGGCTATCGCGGCTGGGCCTTTCGAGACGAGGCGGGCAAGGTCTTGCCCGACGAAGGCGTCGGCCTGACGGGCGATATCAGCCGCAAGTTCGCCGACGCGGCGATTGGCGTGATCGAGCGCAAAAGCGAGCGCCCGTTTTTTCTGCACGTCACCTTCACCGCGCCGCACGATCCGCTACACATTCCGCCCGGTTACGAAGAGCGGGCCAAGCCCGAGCGAGCCAAGCTGCCCGGCAACTTCATGGCAAAGCACCCGTTCGACCACGGTAACTTCGACGGCCGCGACGAGCAGCTTTTCGCCTGGCCGCGAACGCCCGAAATGGTCCGCGCCGAGCTGGCCTGTTACTACGCCGTGATCGAAGACCTCGACGCGCAGATCGGCCGCATGCTCGACGCCTTGGACAAGACCGGTCTGGCCGACCGCACGCTGGTCATCTTTACCAGCGATCATGGGCTGGCCATCGGCAGCCACGGCCTGCGGGGCAAGCAGAACATGTACGAGCACACGATCGGCGTGCCGCTCGTGATCCGCGGGCCGCACATCCGCGCCGGGCGCCGCGTCGCCGCGCAGTGCTATCTGCGCGATCTGTATCCCACCATTTGCGAGCTGGCCGGCGTGGCCGTGCCCGAAAGCGTCGAAGCCCGCAGTCTGCTGCCGGCGATCAAGGGCGAGGCGCAGGAGATTCATCCCTTTACGGTCGCCTATTTCCGCGACGTGCAGCGGATGATTCGCACCGATCGCTGGAAGCTCATTTGCTATCCGAAAATCGGCCGCACGCAGCTCTTCGACCTGGCCGCCGATCCGCTCGAACTCGACGATCTGGCCGCCGAGCGGCGTTATCAGGCGACCGTCTCCGAGCTTCGCAGCAAGCTGGCCGCCTGGCAGCAGGAACATCGCGATCCGGTCGAACTGCCCGCTAAGTAGACGCGAAAAAGTAGACGCGGCATCCTTGCCGCGTTTCGGCCTGCTGCGCCGCACAGGCAAAGCGGCAAGGATGCCGCTTCTACTTCAGCGAAGACAACGAATAGCTGCCGGGCGGCAAGCCGGCTGGGTTCGTGCGAATATATTGCCGAATCCGTTCGGCGGCTTCCGGGCTGCGAACGATGTGATCGAACGACTCCTTCTGCCAAAGTTGCCCCCGCCTGCCAAGCAGTCGGTTGATCTCGCTTGCGGAATAAGACTTCCACGTGTGCAACACTTTCGATAACTCGACGTCGCCTAGCGGAGTGACCAGAGCGTGCGCATGGTTGGGCAACACGACCCAGTCGCCAAGTGCATATCGTTGAGCATCGAAATGCTTCAGAGCGTCGACGAGAATGTCGCGCACTTCCGGGCGAATCAAAACGCACTCTCCGTAGCCAGCATCGAGCCAGCGATGGAAACGGGCCACAAACCGCTCGAAGTAGTCGCGACGCACCGCTGGGCTGCGTGGCTCGGGATGGCGACGCAACCAATCTTCGCGCTCGCGCCGCCATTGGTCGAGTTTTACTTGCGGCAATGAATCGGCCAGGCGAAACGTGACGAAGTACGTCACGGCCGATTGACGCCAATGAGGCAAGCTGCCGTGAAGTTCGGCGATCGGCTGGTTCGGGTCGAAGTAGCCGAACTCAGCGGCGGCTTCGGCGCCGTCGAATTGCGCGTTGCCGCGAGGGATGTCGGCCGATTCGCTCATCCGTCGCTTCTCCCCTTAAGACTGAAAGGAGCGCCGCAAAGTCTGATGCGAGTATATCGCAGCCGCATCGGAGAAGCGAGCTAAAACGCGGCAAGGATGCCGCTTCTACATTATCCGTAGACGCGGCATCCCTGCCGCGTTTTGCGTTGGCCTCGCGCCGGCAAAGCAACACGACGCCGCTGCTACTTGAACGGAGAGGGTACGACTGGGTTTGTTAGACGCTGCTTAGAACCCGAGCCCGCGGGTCGAGGTCTTCACGCGACAGAGATACATGTCGGCCGTGATGTACAAGGTCGTGCCGTCGTCGCCAAAGGCACAGTTCGCGGTGGCTTGGCCGGTGCGCAGCGTGCCGAGATGCTTGCCTTGCGGCGAAAAGATGAACACGCCGCCCGGACCGGTGGCGAACAGGTTGCCCTGGCGGTCGACCTTCAGGCCATCGGGCAGCCCTTTGTTCTTCTCGTCTTTGCTCAGTTCCGTGGCGTCGAAGAACACGCGGCCTTTGCCCAGCGTGCCGTCTGCTTTCACGTCGTACGCCATCCAGATCGCCTCCTGCGGATCGGACTGCGCGACGTAGAGCGTCTTTTCATCGGGCGAGAAGCCGATGCCGTTGGGCCGCGTCATCTTGTCGGTCAACAGCGTCAGCTTGCCGTTGGTGCTCAGCCGATAGACGCCACAGAAGTCGAGTTCGCGGGCCGGATCGTCGAAGTTATCAACCAAGCCGTAGGGCGGATCGGTGAAATACAAGTCGCCGTTCGATTTGAACACGCCGTCGTTGGGGCTGTTGAGCCGTTTGCCCTTGTACTTGTCGACCAGGGTGACGAACTTCTTGCCCTTCAACCGCGCGATGCGGCGGTCGCCGTGCTGGCAGAGAACGAGATTGCCGTCGGAATCGTAGAGCAAGCCGTTGCTGCCCGGTTCGCCGCCGCGCTCGACTTTGCCCGTATAGCCGGCCGGCCTGAGAAACATGGTCAGCTTCCCGTCCTGATATTTGTTGACGACGTTATTGGGAATGTCGGAGAACAGCAAGTAGCCTTCCCGTTGATTCCACACCGGTCCTTCGGACCACTTGAAACCCTCGGCCAGCTTCTCGATCTTGGCGTCAGGCGGGATCAATTCGTCCAGGGCCGGATCGAGCCGTTCGATCGAGCCGATTGGTTCGACCGCCCAGACGGCCGGGGCGGCCCAAGCGGCGCCGATCGCCATCGCCGCGGCTTGCCAGATCATCGTTCGCACGCGCTTCGTCTTCATTGTCGTTTCCCCCAAGTTGATGCGCCCATTTTCGACATCGCGTATCTTGAGCCGCGTCAAGCCGCGGGTCAAGCGGATGGAGGAGTCCAAGGTCCAAAGTCCAAAGTCCAAACCCAGGATCTTCGACCTTGGACCTTGGACTTTCCGACCTTCGACGAACTTTGGACTTTGGACCAATCGACTTTGGACTCTCGCACGCCTATCATCACCCCTATGACCCCGCCAACTCCTGCCAGCCAAACCGCGAAAAGCCGCCCGCGAGTCATCGTGCTCGGCTCGGGAGACCGGCCGAACGTCGCGAGCGAGGCCAAGCGGCTGCGGCCGGAGATCGAAAAGCTGGCGGACGTGGTCGCCTGGGATCTCGAGTTCGCCGCCGATCTGACCGCGGTCGACGCCGATTTAGCGATCGTGCTGGGCGGCGACGGCTCGATCCTGCGGGCCGCTCATCAGATGGGCTATCGCCAAATCCCTGTGGTCGGCGTCAACCTGGGAAAATTGGGATTCCTGGCCGATCTTTCGCCCGCTGTTTTCATCCAGGTGCTGCCCGAGATTTGCGCCGGCAAGTTCCGCATCGTCGAGCACTTGATGTTCGAGTGCCGGCTCGAGCGCCGCACGCCGGACGCATCGTCAACCGACGTCGAGTGGACGACGGTAAAGGGCCAGCTCGGCTTGAACGAGGTGGCCGTGCTGGCCGGGGCGCCGTTTGCGATGCTCGAGGTGCATCTCTACGTTGACTCGGAATTGGTAACTACCTATAGTTGCGACGGCCTGATCGTCAGCACACCGGTGGGTTCCACTGCGCATAGCTTGTCGGCGGGCGGACCGATCCTGCGAAAGGACTTGCAGGCGTTCGTCATTTCGCCGATCAGCCCGCACACGCTGTCGAATCGCCCGGTGGTCGACGCGGCCGATCGGGTTTACGAGATGGTGGTTCCGCGGCCGCACGCCGGCACCGCGGCGATCGTCGACGGGCTGTTGCTCGGCTCGCTTTCGCCCGGCGACCGCGTGCGGGTCGAGTGCGCCAAGCCCCGTTTCAAGCTCGTCGAGGCGCCGGGGCATGGATACTACCGAACGCTGCGCGAGAAGCTCGGCTGGGGCGGGCGACTGGCTTCGCGCGACGATTAACAACGCCGGCACATCTTCCAGTTCGACACGGAACGAAACTCGAAAGGATGCGAGTTCGATGCACGATTTCCTGCTCCGCCGTTTTCTGTGCTTCGCAATTTTGGCTTGTGCGGCGGCCGCGCCCTGCAGCGTCTTTGCCGCCGAAAAGAAACCGGCAAAGAAACCGGCGTCGACGGCCGCGAACGAAGCGAAAACCGCGGCCGACGAGGCGAAACACCTGTTGCGCTACCGGTTCAAGCCCGGCGAAACGTTGCGTTGGGAAGTCGAGCACCGCGCGCAGATTCGCACCACGATTCAAGGCACGACGCAAACGGCCGAAACGGTGAGCACTTCCATCAAGGTTTGGAAGGTCGACAAGGTCGACGCCCAAGGCCAGGCCAAGTTCACCTACTCGGTCGAAAGCGTCGACATGCGGCAGAAATACGACGGCCGGCAGGAACTGCACTACAACAGCGACACCGACAAAGAGCCGCCGCCCGGCTTCGGCGACGCGGCCAAGGCGGTCGGCGTGCCGCTTGCGGCCGTCACGCTCGACGCCCAGGGCAAGACCGTCCATCGCGAAGTCTTGCTGGAGCAGCCGACGCCTGCCCCCGAGCTGATCACGCTGCCGCTGCCCGACGACGCCGTGGCGGCCGGCGAATCTTGGACGATTCCCGCCGACATCAAGGTCACGCTGCGCAGCGGCGAGGTGAAGAAGATCAAAGCCCGGCAGCACTATGCGCTAGAGAGCGTCGAGGGCGACGTGGCGACGATCCGCTTCCAAACGCAAATCCTTTCTCCGGTGCGCGACAACCCCGAGATCGAAGCCCAAATCGCGCAGAGCAAGGCCGTCGGCCAGATTCGCTTTTCTCTCGACGATGGCCGGATTCTTTCGCAGCAAAGCGACGTCGACGAGCGCGTCAACGGCTTCCAGGGCGAAGCCAGCAGCATGCACTGCGTCACGCGGTTCAGCGAGAAGCTGCTGCCCGCCGGCGCCGTTCGCAAGCCGCCCGTCGCCGGTCCGCCCGCCGGCCCCGTGACCCGGCCGGAAGACGCGCCCGTGGTTGGGCGTCGTAGCACGTCGAAGAGCAGGCGGCGAAAGTAAAGTCGCTCGTGTGTCTTCAAGCCTGAATCGACGGGTGGCTGGGGCTGAGCCAAGGCGAAGCCCCAGATCACTGGGGCATCGCTTCGCTCTGCCGCCAGCCACTCCACAGATCCGTCGGCGTCCGGCGATTCAGCATCGCCGATTCCTTACGCCAGCGCTTCCTTCAAAAACCGAATCCAGTTGCCGTGGGCGATCTGCTCGACGTCGGCCTCCTGGTAGCCGCGCTTGCGAAGCATGTCGGGCAGGCGCTGCAGATCGGCGATGGTGTCGAGATCGCCGGGCGATTGCTCCAGCCCGAAGCCGCCGTCCAGATCGGTGCCAATGGCGGAGTGCCGGGCGTTGCCGGCCAGTTGGCAGACGTGGTCCATGTGGTCGAGCATGTGCGCAAGCTTCACGCCGGCCTGCTGCGGGGTCGTCTTGCCGCGAATCCAGCCAGGGACCATCATCCAGGCGTCGAGCGCCGCGCCGATCACGGCGCCGCGTTCGATCAGCGCCTTGAGCTGCTCGTCGCTGAACTGCCGCTCCTCGGGCACGAGAGTGCGGCAGTTCGAGTGACTGGCCCAGACGCGGCCGTGAAAGCAGTCCATCGCCTCCCAAAAGCTCGTGTCGCAGAGGTGCGTGGCGTCGAGAATGATTCCCAGTCGTTCCATCTCCCCCAGCAGCTCGCGCCCCTTCACGCCCAATCCGCCGCTGGAGTGCGTGCCAAAGGCATAAGTGCCCGGCCCGTAGTGCGCGGGGCCGACGGCGCGCAGGCCCTGTTCGTAAGCCCGTTCGAGATGCTTGGGCGTGCGGATCGAGTCGGCGCCTTCGAGGCTGAGGACGTAGCCGATCGGCGCGTCGGCGGGCGGGTTGTTTTTCCACAGCGCGACGTGCTTGTCCAGCCCGGCGGCATCGACGATCTGCACCATCTGGCCCGCTTCTTCCATCGCCCGATACCAGGCGAGCTGGCCTTGGGTCTGGGCCCAGGCAATTTCGGGGCTTTGCCAGCCGGGCAGCGGATTGTCGGTCTTCACGTAGCGGCCGATTTGCGTGGCGACGCACAGCCCCACCTGCCCGCGCCGCATGTCGGGCAGCGACACCGTGCCTTTAGCGCGGTCGACCTTGTCGGTGCGGCCCGTCTCGCGGCGGCGTAGTTCCGACACCGGCTGCGTGATGTCGCGGTTCCATTCCAGTGCGTTCATGCTGAGGTCGAGATGGGCGTCGAAAATAAGCATCGTCGTGGCGGGCTCTCTAAACAGGGAGGGGCGGTTGGGGGATGGCGCGCATGGGCGCTAGGGCAGGCAAGGGGCTCGCGGTCAGCTTCGGCGCTGCGCCCGACTTCCGAGGGGAGTCAAGGCGGTTTTTCGACCTTTCCAACTTTCAGGACTAAAGCGCCCAATCGGACAATTTATGCTAACCTTGGCAGGGAAAGATGGCAACTAGACGCGTCAGCCGGTGTGCAAGGAGTCGGGATTCCTGAAAGCGAGCGGCGATGTCAACCATTGCGTCTAACAGCGAGGCGGCGATTCTCAGTCGGCTCATCGTGCCGGATCGGGGGGGCCTGTCCGCAGACGCGGCGAACTTCATTCTGCAACTCAAGTTCGACGAGCGAGATCAAGCACGGATGCACGAACTCGCGACCAAGAGGCAGGACGGCGATCTCTCTCCGGAAGACGAAGCCGACTTGGAGCGTTATCGGCATATTGCACATCTCCTGGAGTTGATGCAGTCGAAGGTTCGGCGTTCGCTGGCACAAACGCGGCGAATTGACTCGCCTATTCAACCCGAGACTGGATGAGTGGACCGAACATTTCGATTGGAGCGGTCCCCGATTGTCGGGCCGCTCTGCCATCGGGTTTCCAGCCGGTTGAACATTTCGAAGTCACTCCATCCTCGACGCCTACGGGTTCCTCTTCTCTGTTCCGGTTTTTTCGGCGTTTGGGAGCACGTGACGCTTGCTCTCGGACCGCTCGCCCGACGGTGAAGCGTTTTTCCACGAGAACAGAGAAGGGGAACCCGTAATTGCCTCAGTTTCCGGCCCGCTGGGTATTGGAGCGTTATTTTATTCTCGACGCCCGAACGGCATTTCCGCTGAACTTAGATCAAGTCTCGACCCGCCGCGCCACGATCGCGATCACCGCGACGCCTTGCCGCGTGATGAAGACCGTCGCCTCGTTGTCACCCGGCACGCGCAACTGCCGACGGACGGTTTCGGGATCGTGCGGCACGCCGCGCTTCTTGATTTCCAAGCGGCCGCAACGCCGCTCGCGCAACAGCGACTTGAGCCGCTTGACGTCGAACGGAAGAACGTCGGCGATTTCGAACCAGGCCAGGGCTAGGTCCGGCGCCATCCGATCGCCGGTTAGATACACGCTGCCGGGCGCGATCGCCTCGAGAGCTTGCTCGGCGGCCAACGCGCCGGTCAAGTCGGCCGCCAACACCGCGGCGTCGGGTTCCGCCAGGTATCGCTCCAGACGAGCCGCAACGGGGATTTCTCGCGAACGCGGACCAACGATGGTCCGGACGCCGTAAACGGCTTGGGGATCTTGACGCGATTTATTGCCGGCGAGAATTTCCGACCGACCAGGGGGCTGACGCCCCCCGCTCGCCGGTTGCCCGGCGATTGGTTTGATAACGCTCGCCCGCCGCAGCCCGGGCGAGGCGGCCAATTCGCCGAACCAGGCGACGAGCTGCCGGCACTGGCCGCCGCGGCTGATCCATTCCGCTTCGGCGGCGCTCGACCAAGACGCCGGCAATTCGGCCGCCGGCGCCAGCTTGATGGCGCCCGCAGGATTGATTGCCAACAAGCGTTCGATCGCCGGCACGCCCGGCTCGTGCAGTTCGACGCGCGTCGTGCGGCGCCCTTGCGGCCGGCGATCGGGATCGATGTGCCAGGCCGCCAAGCGAGCCAGCGGCGCGGCGGCGAGATCGCAGTTCAACACCTCGCCCGGACGCGCATCCTTGGCGCTTTGGCGAAGCTCCGACAAGTTCGCCTGAGCCAAAAGGGCTGCAATCGGATCGCGCTCGACGCCCAGCGCCGCGCCGCGAGCGGCCAGGGCCAGCAAATCTCCGCCAATCCCGCAGCACAAATCGGCCAGTTCGACGTCTGGCGGAAATCGCGAGGCTTTATAAGCCGCAACCCACTGATCGCTGGCCTGCTCCAAGCCGGTCGGAGTAAAGAACATCCGCTCGGCCGCGGAAAACTTCCGTTTGGCGCGGCGGCGCAAGGCGACTTGCTCGAGCACCAAATGACACTCGACGGCCGACAGACTCTTGCGGAGCCGCCGGGTCTGCTGCGCAAGATCCCCGCTCTCCTGCTCGGCTTCGGCGAGCCAACGCCGCCCTTCGGCGCCGATAAGCCAGCGGTAATCGTCGACGGAAACGACGGAACTCAAAAGAGGGCGATTCTTTCCGGACGCGAGACAGGGCTTGCCATCGACCGTTGCTTGCAAGCCGACGGGGGCTATTGTAGTCTGGCCCCACCCTGCACGACTAGCACGCGATTGCCGCCGATGGCCGAAACCGGCGAACTGCTCGGAATCTACCTGCACCTGGCTCGCGCCAGCGAAGTTCGCAACCGCCCGCTGGTGCGCGACAAGCTGTTGGTGCTGTCGGGCGTTATCGCGGCCGAGCGCGGCCTGCGGCCCCTGGCCGCCTACTGCCGCCAAAAAGTGCTCGCCAGCAACCCGAACCACCTGCTCGGCCATTATCCGACGCTGTCCGAAGCCCTGGAGGACGAGCGTTTCCAGCACTTTCTGGCGCGGCTGCGAAAGCACTACTCGCGGGAGCGGGCCGAATACATGCTCAGTTCGCTGGGCATCGATCTGGCCCGCGAACGAGCCGCCTATTTCGACGATTACGAATATGCCGCGGCGCTGCTGGGAACCACGCCCGATGCGATCGAAGCCGAGCTACGCGTTGTGAAATCCGCCGCCGCGGCCGCAGATGCGAACAATCCCTATTCGCCGCCAGCGACTCCGCTGCCGGTCAAACGGCGGCCGCTGGTATTGGCCGATCACTGGCTGGCGCTGGCAGTGCTGTTGGCGCTGGTCGTGCTGCCGTTGGTGATCGGCTCGCTGCTGGGCATCGCCTGGTGGTTGGGACGCATGTAACGCCTGTGCGCGTCGCGCCTGTCGGGCAAGACCTGGCGAGCGAGGCCGGCGAAGCTCGATTCCCGCGCCGCCAACGGCCGATCGAGACACTATGGCGGTATCCGATGACTGCGACTGAAACCAGCACGGCGCATGGCTCACCAACGCCGGCCAAGGTCGGCGCCATCGCCTCGCATCCAACTGCCGGTCGAAAACAGAGCATGTTCGGTCGAACGGGATTTGCCTTGATGCTAGCCGGCGCCATTGGGGCGCCGTACCTCGTCTCCAACGGCGTCAAAAAGCTGACCTCGACCGATTCCGATGCGGCGACCGGCGAGCCGGTGGCGTCAGCCACCGTGTCGTCCAGCGGCGGCGCGGCGCCCAGAAACCCGGAGGCTGACGCCTCCGGCTCGCCAGCCGACGCTTCCGCCAAGGCGCCGGTCATGGCCATGGAAGAAGTCTTCCGCCTCGATCGCACCACCGGCTGGGTCTTGGGGTACTGGCCGCGGGTTTCGGCCGGACTGGCCGAGCTAGACACGCAGGGCTATCGCGTGCCGCTGGTCACGGGCGGACAGCCCGACGACCTGGCCGGCTCGCTGACCTATTACTTCAACAAGCGGCAACGGGTCCAGCGGATCACCTTCTTCGGCACGACGGGCGACGCCCGGCGGCTGGTTTCGCTGCTGGCCTTGCGCCACGGCTTCGTCCGCGAACTCGCGGCCGACCCCAGCTTGTTCCTGTATCGGGTCCGCGAAAACCGCAGAGTCATCAGCGAGTTGCGGATCAAACCCAGCAGCATCGTCCGGTCCGATTCGCCCTTCACCCGGTTCGACGTCGCGCTGTTGATCGAGCGGCCGGAAGCGTTAGACGAGTGAGGGGCAGTCGATAGGCAGCGCACTGCCGCCGGCCGCGATTGCAAGCCACGGCTTGACACGCCAAGCCGATTTCACCTTACGCTGAAAAGCGGCGCCATCGCCTCCATAGAAGCGGCATCTTGTCGCTCGCCTGCCTCCGTAGAAGCGGCATCTTGCCGCTTGCCTGCGAGAATCAAGGCGCCTTGCCCCCCAACATGGCAACTTCGAACCTGGAAACTACCGAAGGCGGCCAACCGGGCTCCCGGACATGGTTCACGCGGGGGCGCGGAGAGCCTGGATTTGCTCGAAGATGGCCAACCCCGCCCGCCAGCCTGGAACCTGGAACCTGGAAAACTATCGAAGATGGCCAACCGCGCGAGACGCCTTCGGCCCCATTGGCCGCCTTCGGCGGATTGCTCCGGTCAAACATCATCCTCCGCGTCCTCCGCGTGCGCTACCGCCGTCCCGGAGGACTCACGCGGAGCCGCGGAGAGCTTGGCTTTGCTCGAAGATGGCCAACTCCGCCCGCCAACTTGGGGTCGGCCGCCCGAAACCTGCCGAAGATGGCCAATCGCTCGAGACGCCTTCGGCGCCTTGCTCCGATCAAACAACTCCTCCGCGTCTTCGCGCGCCCGACTGCGTTAGGAACGAGGCCCGCTTGGCGCCGAAAACTTACCGAAGGCGGTAAGCCTCGCTCAAGGACATAAGTCACGCGGCGCCGCAAAGAACATGGGTTTTCACGGAGGTGGCCGGCCCCGTGACGGCGCGGTATAATGCAGCGGCCTTGTAGAGGTTGTGTGAATTCGGAGGCGAAAGCATCCATGAGCGTTCCCTCGTTGTCAGGCGAACCCGGGCGGATCGACGAGCCGCAACAGGTCGACGACTATGCCGCAGTGCTCAGCCAGGTGGCCCGGGCGCGGCGGCCGGTCATCGTGCGACGCAACGGTCAAGATCTAGCCGCGGTTGTGCCGTTGGAGTACCTGGAGTTGATCCGCGAAGGGCTCGCGCAACAGGAAACAGAAAACGCGGCAGCCCGAATCGATTGGGAGCGGGCGCCGAAGGCGCTCCGGCCGCCGCAATCGTGGTTCGCCGACGATGACAACCCGTTCGAACCCGAAGAGCGGCAAGCGCCTTGACCAAGGAATCGACGAGTTATTGGAGTTCAAACGCACGGTTCTCTACTTCCTATCCGTGTTTGATCCGTGTTTCGTCCGTGGCTCAACGCCGTCGGGCGCCGCAAGATGGCGATTCGTGGCTCATCCGCGCGGAATTCATAAACGCTATTCGTTCGGGCGTTCGTATTCGAAATCGCGCCACTTCATCGGCCGGCGGAAGGGCTCGATGCGCAATACGACCTGGCCGTTCTGGAAGATGCGGACCGTGCCGTTCGACTCGCTGACGGCGACGGCGACGGCATTCGTAGCGCGACTGATGGCGGCGGCGGCCCAATGCCGGGCTCCCAGCCCTTTGGAAAGCGTGATGCTGGCCGCCGAGGCGTCGAGATATTGGCTGGCGGCTTCGACGGTGCCGTCGGCGGCAATCAAGATCGCCCCGTCCATCTGGGCGATCTCCTTGATCGCCTCGCGGACCCGGGCCGATTTTAAATTCCGTTCCTTGCGGCTGTAGCCTTTGACCGGGTCGAAGCCCGCCGGCCGGCTCATTTTGCGCACTTTCTGGATGTCGCCGACGACGAACAGCGTGCCCACCGGCTTGCCTTCGCGCCCCTCGCGGCCGATTTCCAAGGCCAGGTTGACGACGGTTTGCAAGGTGTCGAGCGGCACCCGCGTTTCGAGCTGCTGCAAGTCGCGGACGGTCAGCCGGCCCAGGTGATCGCCCAAGTCGATGACGCTGATCGAGTCGATGCTCCGCGCCTCGAAACCGCTGTAGATGGCCACCACTCGGGCGCCGGGGATCACCAGTTCGTCGGCCACCGCTTCCAGCAGAGCTTGCGAAAGCTTGTCGTACACCGGGCTTTCGGGCATCTCCAGCACGACGGTCGCCAAACCAGCCTCTTTGGCGCCGGCCAATTGCTCGGCCGTGTCGGCCACGACGACCACGCGCTCGCCCGCTGCGTGGCGTATGAGTTGCTGCCAATCGGTCGGCCCGTCCAGCAGCAACAACAGCGCATTGGCGCCCGACGCCTTGGCCAAGCCGGCGGCGGCGTCGTAAACGGTTTCGAATTCCTCGTTGAATTTCAGCGGCTGCATCCGCCCGCCCAGCCAAGAATGGTTGACTCGCGGGAGCCGGCATCCCGCGAAAAAGTCGTCGCGCTGGCCGTCAACGCGAACGTGGGCAATGTAAGGCTTTTCCGACGACTGGGCAACCGCTGACGAATGCGATTCTTAATCGCGATCGAATTCATCCTGCGCCTCGGCGCGAGGATGTCCCAAACGCGGGCTGCCGAGACGGCGCGGGGAAACCGGGACGATCACCGGCTGGCTGGGCTCGGCCGCCGGCGAGTATTCCAGTGCCGACGTTTCGCCCGGCGCCTCCATCAGTTTGGCGGGCGAGGGCGCCCGCCCCTCCATCAGTTTGGCGGGCGAGGGCGCCCGCCCCTCCATCGAATCGCGGCGGGCGATATCGGCCGCCGGCTCTTGCCGGCCGATTCTCTGCATCCGCTCGTCGTAGATCGCCAGCGCGTGCAGGCCGTGTCCCAGCGGACCAACCGACCAATTGCGGTCTCGTTCGGCGTCCAAAATGCCCGCCAGATAGGAGACGCTCTTGATAAACCGCGGATCGTCGAGCATCGCATCGGGAACCGAATAAGCCAACCACTCCAGGATATGGCCGGTCGTTTGCAGGCGCCGGTCGAGATCGGCCTTCGCGGCGCGGCCTTTGAACCAATCGGTGCTGAACGAGCCGTCCGGGTTCTGCAGGCGGAACGCGTAGCGGTGAAAATCGTCGACGTACGTTTGAGCGCGCAGAAACTCCCCGTCGACGGGCTGCCCCTGCTTGATGCGCTCGTGCACCGCATAGCTCAGTCCCATCAAACGGTGCGTGCCGCCGCAAGGCGCTCCGTTGATCGGCGAGCCGATTTCCTCGCGGATCAGCCGCTCGATCGACCAATCCTCGCCCTGCCTGTTCTTCCAGGCGGCGTCCGCATCGAGATAGTGCGCGAAGGCGATCAGCTTGAAGGTCAGCTCGGTTTGCGAAACGCAACTCAGCTTCTCCGTCTCGATCAAGTCCGCCACGGTAAACGATCGCCCGCCGACCAGGATCGGATAGTCCGACATCACTTTCGACTGGGCCAAAATCGCCAGAAACTGGCCGTGATGCCCTTGAACTCGCGGACCTTTGGCCGCCGTCGGACGGCCGCGATCGAGGTACATCAGCGGTTGCCCAGCGCAGGAAGCGCCCGAGCAAAGCCAGGCGATCGAATTCACCGCCCGGCCTTTCGCCCCGCCTTGACGCACTTGCGACTCGACCCCCAACGCCACAATGGCGTGCATCAGTTCCCAACAGTTGTTTTCTCGGGTATTCAACAGCCGCCGGCGATAGAAATCGAGGACGCTGCGAACATTTTGGCGCACCGCCTCTTGCTCGCCGGAATCTGCTTGGTCGCGCGATTCACGCCGCTCGCCGCGGCTTCGTCCGGCGGCGTACGACAATTCGGCGGCAGCGGAGACGCTCGACGCGGCTGCTCGCTGAGCCGAGCGCCGAATCGCAGCCGGTGCGTCGGCCTTGGCGCCCGTTTTTCGTCCGGCGCCCTGCGGCAAATCTTGGCTCGAATGCCAACGAAGTTCCGAGACTGCGTCCGCTTCACCGGCACGAACGGCGTGCAGAGCTTCGTGAGGGTCGAGTTTTCCAAGGACCGAAAAGCCGAACGCTTCTTTCGCAATCGGCTCGGAACCCGCGGGCGATCCGTGGGCGGCGCCGGCCGTCAGCCACGCGGCGCCCCCTAAAAACCAAACGCTTAGCACGGCACGCACAGCATGAACATCCCAGGACATAGAACTCCCCGAATCGAAATACGAACCGCAGATAGGAGCTTTCCCGCAAGTCGTCGCCGCGCCATTTTCCACAACTTGCCCGAAGACCCCGATTTCACCAACTGACTCTGATGCGTGAGGAGGGGCAGCCAATGATATCGGACGGCTGGCGACGGGAAATTTGATGTGGGCGCCCGATCTTGCAATGAATTGCGAATCGCCGATCGCTGGCGCCAGCGGCAACGGCTAAAACGGATGCAGCGGTCCGCGACGGTGAGCGAAGTTGACGATTTTCGCGCCGGCTGAGGTCGCGGCAAGATTTCGTAATCTTTGCTCAGGCTAGTTCCAACGCGGGCAACTCGCCGATCGCGGGCTCGCTGGCGACGAAGGTCGCTGCCGGCTGGCAGCGCACCTGGTTTCGGCCCCCGTTCTTCGACGCGTAGAGCGCCTCGTCGGCCCGTTTGAAGATGGTTTCAGTCGTATCTCCGACTTGCGCCACGGCCAATCCCAAACTGAGCGTAACGGCCGTCTGTTCGCTGCTCGGCGCCCCGAAGTTAATGTGGGTGGTTTCCACGCAAATTCTTTGGGCGATTTTGGCGCTCATCTCCAAGTCGGCGTTGGCCAACAGCACGGCAAACTCATCGCCGCCGTAACGCGACACGAAGTCGGTCTCGCGCACCTGGCTGGTCAACAGCGAACCGAGTTGATGAATCACGCGGTCGCCCGCCTGATGGCCGTAGGTGTCGTTGATCCATTTGAAATGGTCCAAATCGGCCAGCAGCAGCGCAAACGGCGTGCCGAGCCGGCGCTGGTAGCCCAACAGCAGCTTGAGCTTGTCGTCGAAGGCTTTACGATTGGCGACCCCCGACAAGGCGTCGGTGTGCGCTTCGCGGCGAGTGCGATCCAGTTCCTCGGCCTGCTGCTCCATGCGGCAGCGAGCGAAGACGAGATCTTCTTCGAGTTTTTGGTTCGACTCCATCACGGCCGCCACTTGGCCCAGCAATTCCTTGCGGATCTGCTCCAGTTCGCCCGTCACGTGCAAATCGCCGACGTGCCGCTGCACCTCGTGCATTTCCGAGTTGCGGCTGTCCATGTCGGTGCTCAGATCCTGAACGCTGTTCAAAACGTCCACCAGCGCCTTGAGTGCTTTGCGCCGCTCTTCCTGCGACAACCGCTCCTGCTCGGAATGTGAAGTGGCTCGGCCGATGTAAAACCCCGCCGCGAGGCTGGCGACGACGCTGGCCAGAACCCAGATGAAAATCTGCGTCAGCACATCCATTCGAAATCATCCTGTTGTTCCCGCGTTGCGTTTCAGACGTGACGCAACGCCGAGCCGACGCTCGCTCCTTAAGAAAGTATAGACCACGAATTGAAACCGACGCCGCGCCATGCGGCGTGCGCGGTCCCGGCGAGATTAGAATAACTGGCGCAATCGCGCGGCGATCGAAGGTTCCTCGGGCGGCTGCCCTTGCACGAACTGCCGCCAATCCTTGATGTCGATATAGGTCTTGCCGGTAATTTGTCGCAGCGATTCGATGGCCCGAAACTGGATCGCCGGATTGTGGTCGTCCAAGGCCGCTCCCAACGCCGGCGCCCCTTTCGGATCCTTTAAAACGCCCAGCGAGCGGGCCGCGGCCAGCCGCACGTCGGTGTCGGTGTCGCCGCTGAGCGTCTCGGCCATCAGTCGTACGGCTTCGTCGCCGCCGCGCTGGCCCCAGGCTTCGCAGCACGCCACGCGCACGTCGGTGTCGGGGTCATTCAGCCCCACGGTCAATATCTGGCCGGCCAGCGGGTTCGGGAAGACGGCGACCGTGCGCAACATCTGCGCCCGCACGAGAATATCGTCTTCGTTTTCATTTCCGTTGACCAGCGATTTGCGAATCTCCTCCGTGGCCTGTTGCTGTTCGTCTGGCGTGAGCTCGTCGGCTCGCTTCGCCAGATCGCGCAAGATCTTGATCCGCTCGGCCGAAGTCTTGATCTTCACCGTCGGCTCTTCCTTTTTGACGAACAGGCCGAACGGATCGTACCACTTTTTCGCAGCCTGCTGCGCGCAGCCCGAGCCGCCGGCCAAAAACAAGCAAAGGCCGAAAGCCCGCAACAACTTGCCGTGGCAACCGCGCATCAAATAATCAAATGGGCAGCCGGAGAATTGGAGCGACGAGCAGGGAAAGGAGAGGCGGGACTATACTAGCCCTTTACGATCGAGCCAAGACGAATCGTGCCTTAGCCCCTGGAATGGGGTATGATGGGAGAAACGTGGCAAAGTCGGGAAGAATGCTCTCGTTCGCGGAGGCAGTCATGCCCAATCCCCTGAAACCCGATCCCTTGCAGCACAGTCGCGAGCGGCCGGCGGTCGAAGCGTTGGTGCGACGGATTCCCGGCTTTCATGGCTATTTGGAGCGCGCCTATCGCCGCGAGAGCGACGCCTTGTTGCGCCAGCACCTGGCCGAGCAATTGGAACAGGGCAAGCGCAGCCTCGACGACGCGGCTCGCACGCTTGCCGATTCCGCCCAAATCGAGCGGCTGCCCCAGCTTGATCGCGTGCGGGCCCGGCTGGACAAGGCGATCGGTCGACTGCGCGGGGCGATGCGCGGCTACAGCGGCGTTTTCGATCTGGTGCGGATCGACGAAGCCGTGCTCGACGCGATCTACGCCCACGACATGGCCCTGGCCGACAAGATCGCCGACGTCGTCAAGCGGCTGCAAGCCGGCGCCCGCGAAGCCTCGACCGCCGCCTCGATCGCCGCAATGCTCGCCGAGTTGGACGCGATCGACCATGCCTGCGACAAGCGCGACGAGATCCTGAAAGGCCTGGTTTGAGCAAAACGTAGCCCCGGGGCGCACCGCCCGAAAAAATGGAGCCCCGGGCGCCCTCGCCCGATAGAAACGTACTCCCGGGCGCCCTCGCCCGAAAAAATGGAGCCCCGGGCGCCCTCGCCCGGCCAACAAGGAACGCCGCCATGTGCGCCCTGGAAGTCCTCGAATACTTCGACGAATCGAACCGCTCGCTGGTCGAGCGAATTCCGCC
>DATKRK010000421.1:0-7116 GCA_035532215.1 Pirellulales bacterium
ATCGTTTGCGCACTTCCAATCCACAATCGACCAATGCTTGGACCAGCTTTCAACGACCCACAAGCCCGAACTGGAGACCTTGATCACCCTCAAATTTCAGTCTTTCAAAAATGTTTCAATCCTGGCAGCGTGAAGTATAGCCCGCTTCCTTTCCAACTTCCGCCCTCCGACCTTTTATTCCACGGCCCCCTGCACGCCGCCGGCGAACAACTCGTTTTCTTCCTCTTGGCTGATCAGAATCTCGGCCTTGTAGCCGCCGAGAGCCTTGTCGCGCAGGGCGATCAAGCCGAATACGACGACCAACACGACCGGCAAGGCGCTCACGTAGCGAAAGGCCATTGCGGCGCCTTGGGCCAAGGCGCGATCGACTTGCTTCTGCTCTTCCTCGGGCAATTGCTTGACCTGGTCGGAGTTGATCTTCTTCGTCGTCTTGATGCCGCCCATCTGCAAGACCCAGTTCGATGGTTCCTCGATCACGGCTTGCGACTGGAGCGCCGCGGGGACGGCCACGACCGACTCGCGGTCGTAAATGTATCCCATCACGGGCAATACGGCGGCGATCGACAAATTGCCGACGCAGCCCATCAGCCCCAACAGCCAGGCGCCCCCCTTGGGAAAGCGCTCGGCCGTCACGCCCAGCATGGTCGGCCAGAAATAGGCGATGCCGACGCCGAAGATGGTGGCGAAGGCGAACACGGTTCCGGGCGTTTTGGCAGTGCTGAGCAAATACAGCCCCGATCCCGCCAGGGCCGCCGAGATGGTCAGCATTCCCACCGGCGACAACTTATGGGCCAGCGGCCCGGCGAAGTGCCGCATCACGAACATCAGCATGCTCGTGTAGATCAAGACCATGGTGCCCGAAAACTTGCCGTCGGTAATGCGCGTAATCACCGACTCTTGCCACTGTTGGGGCGCTATTTCGGCGGCGGCCGTCAGCAGCATGCAAAAGGCCCAGAGCAGAAACATCGGGCGGAACGTCTCGCGGAACATCGCGCCGGTCGATACGCCCGAGGCCACGCGTTCCGTTTGCGGGAATTTCTGCACCATGCAGAGCACGAAATAGATCACACCCGGTAGGGCGATCAGCCCCATCAGCACCTGCCAGTTGTAGCCCAGCCCGTGGATGCTCACGAACCCAAGATCGAGCCCTTTGCCCAGGTAGCGGGCGATCAGGCCGCCCAACACCAGCCCGCCGGGCCACCAGGCGTGCAGCACGTTGAGATAATGCGTTTTCTTGTCGGGAAACAGCGTGGCCGCCAAGGGGTTGATGGCGATTTCGACCAGCCCGTTCCCGCAACCGGCCAAAAACGTCGAGGCGAACAAGGTCGTAAAAGCCCAGTCGCCGTGCGGCGCAAAGATCGTGCCGAAGACCCCGACCATGTGGCTCGAGAACGCCAGGAACAAGATCCGCTTCATCCCCAGCAAATCGCACAACGGCGCCCCCAACAACATCGAAGCCGCCATCCCGAAGAAGGCGCCGCTGGCAATCCAGCCCAGGCCTTCCTGCGACAAGCCGAACGCCTTGCCCAAATCGGGGAGAATATCGCCGCGAATGCTGAACGTAAACGCTGAGGTAATCAAGGCAATACAGCTCGCCACAAACAACGTGCGGGGGTTCATTCGGCGATTCCTCGTGGGCTAAAAGGAAGTAAGGCTGGCGGGCGCAGGCGGTTACGGTCGCCTCGGATCGTGGCAAACCACCGAGTATATCGAAGCGAGGCGCGAAGTAAACGCGTTTCTGGTCAAAGGATGCAGCGAGGGTTTGGGGTTGTTACGGGGCGCCGCGAGGCAGGATGCCGGCTGTAATTGGCTCGATACGCGGCAGGATGCCGCGTCTACTGTGCGCTCGATACGCGGCAGGATGCCGCGTCTACGAATCAGCCTTGACCCTGTTCGCGTAAACTTCGTAGCATACGCCACTTTCGTTGATCTTTAGCCTCGGGGAAATAGGCGCTGGCGCACACTTTGAACGCGGTGCTCGGAAATCACTATGCACGTCTGGCGTGCGTGTTGATCGCGGCGCTCGCGCTGCGCCTGGCGGCCGGCTATGCGTGGCAAGAGCGGCTGGGGCCCGAGCGGCGGTTCGCCTTTGGCGATAGCGACGCCTATTGGACGCTCGCCGGGCAACTCGCTCGCGGCGAGCCGTATCAATACGGCTCGCCCGACGCCCGCGTCGTGCGGATGCCCGGTTATCCGTTCGTGCTGGCCGGCTTGTTCAAGCTTGCCGGCGACGATCCGCCGGTGCTCGCGGGCCGAGCGCTGAGCGCCATCCTGGGAACCTTGGCCGTGGCGGGAGTCTATGGTCTCGGCCGGCAGTTGTTCGATCCGACGACGGGTCTCTTCGCCGCGGCGCTAGCGACCGTCTATCCCGGCGCCATCGCCACGAGCGTATTCGTGCTCAGCGAAGCCCCGTTCTGCCCGCTGTTACTCGCACAGCTCATGGCGTCCGTCGCCAGTTGGCAAGCGGCGACGCGGCGTCGCGCCGCCTGGCTGGCCGCCCTTAGCGGGCTGTTGGCCGGACTGGCGACCATGATGCGGCCGAGTTGGCTGCTGTTCGTCCCCTTTGCTGCGGTGGTGGGGATCGCGTCGAGCTGGTGCTGCGGGCGGTTTGCCGGCGGCGAGCGTGGCAAGCATGTGCGGCTGGGGGCGATTGCGCTGGTCGCGCTGGCGCTGACGATGACGCCCTGGTGGCTCCGCAACGGGCAAGTCACCGGGCATTTCGTGCCGACGACATTGCAGGTCGGCGCCAGCCTGTACGACGGCTTGAACCCGCAGGCGGACGGTTCGAGCGAAATGTCGTTCGTCGCCCGTTTCGAGCGTGCAGAACGCAAGGCGGAACCGGCGGGCGGCGGCCAGGCGGAACCATTCGAATACCGGCTCGATCGCCGCCTGCGCGATGCGGCGCTCGACTGGGCGGCGGCGCATCCTGGCCGGGTTTTGCGGTTGGCGGCCGTCAAAGTGTTGCGGCTGTGGAACGTCTGGCCGAACGACCCGCAGTTCCGCTTCTGGTTCGTGAGGTTGGCGGTTCTGCTGACGTATGCCCCCGCGCTGGCCTTGGCGGCCTGGCAAACCTGGCAAGACCGGCGCCGCGGCTGGCCGCTGGCGCTCGTTTGGCTGCCGGCGGCGTATTTGACGTTGTTGCACACGATTTTCGTCAGTTCGATTCGCTATCGCGAGCCGGCCATGCTCTGTCTGTTGACGCTGGCCGCCGCCGCGATTGCGAGAGGGATTCTCGCATCATCCGAAGGTTGATCTGCATCTGCTGGTCGAGCTGCAAGTGGGGGTCGCTCATCCTGCTGGTGGGAGCGGCCGCCGCGGTGTTGTTTTTTTATCACCGCATCGACGACGAAATCCGCCGCCGCGTTGAAGCCAAGATCGCCGAGCAGTACCCCGAGTTGACCGTCAGCGTGCGCTCGGCGCGGATCGTCTCGGGCCAAGGCATCGAGATTCGCGGGCTATCGATCGTCGAGCCGGGCGTGAGCGGACCGACGGCCGAGCTGGCGTATCTGGAAGAAGTGCTGCTCGAAGGCGCCACCGATTGGAAGGAACTCGCGCAGGGCGAGCTGTCGATCACGAAGATCGTCATCCGCCGGCCGACGATCCGCGTCACGCATCGCGCCGACGGCTCCTGGAGCGCGGCCAAGCTGTTTCCCTTGCCGAAACTCGGCAAGCTGCCGCCCCGCGGCGCGATCGAAAACGGCGCCATCGAAATCGCCGATCCGCTGAAGAACCAGAGCGGCGTTTATACGCTTCGCGATGCGCAGCTCGAATTCGAGCCGGACGAGCGCGTGCGCCCCGCCGCCGACGGCCGCATCGCGATGCGAATTCACGGGCATCTCTCGGGCGATTATCTGCGGCGGGCCGATATCGCGGCCAGCTTCGCGCCCAGCGGCGAGCACTGGTTGCTCGAGGGCACGGTCGCGGAACTCGATTTTTCGCCGGAGCTGGCGCGATCGTTGCCGGGCGTTGCTTCGCGGCGGTTGGCCGAGCTGGGATCGTTGCGGGCCCAGGTCAAGGGCCGCTTTGCGGTGCATCGCGATCCGGCTGCACATCCCGCGTTTGGTTTCGAACTCGCCGGCCAAATCCTGCGCGGGCGCATCGACGATCCGCGGCTGCCCTACCCGCTGACCGATCTGCGAGCGGAATTCGAGTGCGACCAGCAAGGCTTGAGCGTAACGAAGGCCGCCGCGGTCAGCGGGCAGACGACGTTGCGGGTGCTAGAGTTCAAGCGGTTGGGATACGGGCCGGCGAGCCCTTGCACGCTCAAGGCCGAAGGGCGCCGCTTGGCGTTCAGTTCGCAATTGAAATCGGCCTTGCCGCAGGCCTGGCAGGAGGAATGGCAAAAATTCATGCCCAGCGGCGAATTCGACGTGCAGCAATTGGAACTGAGCTACGACGGCATGCGCTGGACGCCGCGTATGACGCTGCACTTCACAGACATCGGCTTCAGCTATCACAAGTTCCCCTATCGCCTGGAACGAGGCGTCGGCCACGCCGAGCTCAAGGGCGCCGAGTTGTCGGTCCACGTGAAGGCCTACAACGAAGGCGAAGTCGTCCGGCTTGACGGCGAATTCCTCAATCCCGGTCCGCAAGCCGCGGGCTACTTCGAAGCCAGCTCGGAAAACGTTCGCTTCGACGAAAAGCTGTTTTTGGCGCTGGCCGAACCCTCGCGGCGAATCGTGCGCTCGCTCAACCCGCGGGGCTCGATGAACGTCTACTTCCGCAGCGAGACCGGCAACGAACCGCGCCCGGTCTGGCACACTTCGCTGCGGCTGACGCTGAATCGCTGCGCGCTGCGCTACGACGTCTTCCCTTATCCGCTGGACGGGATCCGCGGCGTGATCTCCATGGACGACGGCGTGTGGGAATTCGTCAACGGCAAGGGCCTGGAGGGGGTCAACGACACGGCGCGGGTCTCATGCCGCGGCCGGCTGACTCCCTCGGCGTCGGGCTACGAGGTTTCGCTCAGTTTCCAAGCCTGGAACGTGCCGCTGGAAGAAGAGCTGCGCGAGGCGCTCGCGGTGCGCAGCCCCGGCGTCGCCCGGCTTTGGCACGACATGAAGCCGCGAGGCGCCGTCGACTTGGAAAACATCCTGATTCACTTTTCGCCGGGGCGCCCCAAGCCGCTGGTGACCGTGACTGCGTCTCCCGCCAAGGAAGCCGAGCAGCCGTTATCGATCGAACCGAGCTACTTTCCTTATCGCCTCGACGTATTGCAAGGAACGTTCGCCTACCAGGACGGCCGCGTCGCGTTCGACCGGATCCGAGCGCAGCACCGCAACACGACGCTGGTCGGGCACGGCACGTGCGACATCGATGAGCGGGGCGGATGGCGGTTGGCGCTGGACCGCATCGAAGTCGACCGCTTACGCGCCGACCGCGAGCTGGTCCAGGCCCTGGGCAACGGCCGGCTGAAGAAGCTGATCGCCGATCTGCAGCCGACCGGCCCGGTCAATCTGCGCGGCGGCAACGTGCAGGGCGGCAACCTGGTGCTGGCCAAAAGCGGCGATCCCGACGCCCCGATCATGTCGAGCTGGGATTTGAAGATCTATCTGGCCGGCAACAAGCTCGATTGCGGCGTGACGCTCGAACGGCTCTCGGGCGCCGTCGCGATCAAGGGCGACTTCGACGGCGAGCGCCTGCATTGCGCCGGCGAACTCGATCTCGATTCGGTCAATTACAAAGACTTTCAGTTCACGCAAATCCTCGGGCCGTTCTGGATCGACGACACGATCGTGCTTTGCGGCCGCATGGCCGATCGCCGCCGCGGCGCCGGGCGCGAGCGCCCGCTGACCGGGCTGCTCTACGGCGGCATCGTGCGCGGCGACGTGACGGTGCGACTCGAAGCCGCTCCGGAGTATTTCGTCCACGCCGAACTGACCGGCGGCGACCTGGCCCGCTGCGCCCAGGAAGCCCTCGCCGGGCGGCATCAATTGAGCGGGCGCATTTCGGCCAACGTCGACCTCTGGGGAAGGGGACGCGGCATGTACAACTTCCGCGGCAACGGCGGCATCGAGGTGGACAACGCCGTACTCTACGAACTGCCCGTGATGCTCGCGCTGTTGAAAACGCTGCGCGGCAGGGCGCCCGATACGAACGCCTTCAACGCCGCGAAGCTGGATTTCCGCATCGAGGGCGAGCACGTCTATCTGAACAACATCGTGTGCCTGGGCGACGCGATCAATCTGCGCGGCGCCGGAGAATTGAACTGGGATCGCAGCGTCAAGCTGACGTTTTATCCAATCGTCGGTCGCGACGAGTCGCGTTTGCCGGTCGTCGACCGGCTGCTCGGCCGGGCCAGCCAGCAGATCGTGTTGATCCACCTGGACGGCACGCTCGACGCTCCCGAGACTCGCACCGAGCCGTTTCCCGCCCTGGCTCAGGCCTTGCAGGCGTTTCCCCAATTGCAGCCGGCCCCGCTGGCGGCCGGAGCGGCTCGCCAGCCAGCCGCCGGCGCCGGCGCCCCACAGCCGCCCCGCGCGGCATTCCCCTACGAACGACAACCCCGCAGGTGAGCGAGCGTGACGTAATGTTTCCAGGTAGGTCAGGCTTTCCAGCCTGGTGCAGTAGGTCAGGCATTCCTGCCTGACGCAGCCTGACTCTCCGTCAGGCAGGAATGCCTGACCTACTAAAAGCCTGACCTACTTGTCGTCCTCCAACCCCCTTCTTCCCATGAGCATCGGACCGTTGGGGCCAATCATCAGCGCGGCGGGTTCGTCTTTGGCGCAGAGCAAGGGCTCGGAGCTGGAGCGAACTCAAAACGAGGTGGCGGGGCAACAGCGTCAAACCGAGGTCGGCCGTCAGGCGGAAAGCGCGGCCGGCATCGGCGCCGCCGACGGCGAGAATCACGAAACCAGCGAGCGCGACGCCGACGGCCGGCGGCTCTGGGAAGCCCCGCTCGATCCTAAGAATGCGGGCGACGCCAACGCCGCTGGCGGCCCCGAGCCCCCCCGAGCCAAGGACCCCACCGGTCAAAGCGGCGGGCATCTCGATCTGAGCGTTTGAGGCTTCCGACTCGTAGACGCGGCATCTTGCCGCGTGAACTATACCGTGCGCGGTTGAGAATGAGACATCCGTCGGTCGTGGGGCGGCCTTCCAGGCCGTCGAGCGCCGACG
>DATKRK010000422.1:0-12388 GCA_035532215.1 Pirellulales bacterium
GATCCGCGCCGCGTGCATTTCACAGGACGACCGCCTCGACCGATTCATCCGCAACCGCCCCATCTCCCCGCACTCCCCCCGCTGTCGCCCGCGCCAAACCGCAGCCCCCCGCTAAAAAAACGAACGTCTACTTACGCCCAGCTCGCTTCGTGGCGTAAGTAGACGTTCGCGGCAAAAGCCTGTAGGGCACGCCCTCCGCGGCGTGCCGTGAAGCGCGGGAATCGCGCCGATTCGCGCTATCGCGGAACGCCGCGGAGGGCGTTCCCTACAGTATCAACCGCGCGAACCCGTACTTACGCCGGCTCGCTTCATGCCGGAGCAACCACTGCTTGCGCTCCAGTCCACCGGCGTAGCCGGTCAACGATGCGTTGGCCCCGATCACGCGATGGCATGGAATGATGATCGAGATCGGGTTGCGGGCGTTGGCGGCGCCCGCCGCTCGAATGGCGTTGGGCCGACCGACCTTGGCGGCCAGCTCGGCGTAGGTCAGCGTGTTACCCGGCGGAATGCGGCGCAGCTCGTTCCAGACCTCGCGCTGGAAATCGGAGCCGCGAGGAGCGAGCTGGACGCTGAATTCGCGCAGCTCGCCGGCGAAGTAAGCCGCCAGCTCGTCTTGGACCTGCTGGAACGGGCCAGAATCGCGGCGCCAATTCGCGCCGTGCGCCGGGCCTCGCCGGTGATCTTCGAAGTACAGCCCGGTGAGCGACTCGCCGTCGGAGAGCATCAGCAGTTCGCCAAGCGGGCTGGAACACTGCGCGTAGTAGATCGTGGCGTTCATCGTTCGTAGAAACAGTGAGATTATGCCTGGGCCAACAGCAAATCGACGACCCAGCAGTGGCTCGTATGCTCGCCAGGCCGCCGGCAGTGGTTGAGCAGTTCTGCATCGGTACAGCCAGCCTGTTCGAGCGCCTCGGCCAGACTCGGCAGCAAATCCCAGCGGCGCTGTTCGCTGATGCGTTGCGCGAGCTTCAGCGCCTCGCCGTCATTGGCCGACAACCAGGAACGATCGACCACGCGGTTGGCGGTCCAGTCGCCGACCAATTCGGTCCTGTTGCGGTAAAGCCGGTCGGCGTTATCGCGAAGTAACGCCGCGTTTTCGAACTGTTGATTGCCGACCGCTTCCATCTTGGCGACCGTAAAACGCTGGATCTCGGCGTCCAGTTCCGCCACCGCCGGCCTCAGTGGTTCGGGCAAGTCTTCAATCTCTTTTCGCGGGTGCGGCGGCGGCACGGGCTTCGAAGACTGCCCGCCGAGCAGCCTGACGATTTCCTCTCGCACCTGCTCAAGTTTCAGACCTTGGCTCATGAGCACTTGCGCGGCCACGCCCTCAGTGACTCTCAGCATGCCCAACAAGAGGTGCTCCGTGCCGACGTAGTTGTGGCCCAATCCACGAGCCTCCGCCATGGCGTACTCGATCACCTTACTCGTGTTGGAGAGTTGCGGGAGCCTCTCGCCCATCTCTACCTGGTCCCATCCCATGAGAACCCACCTGAGTACATCGGCCCGCACGCTGGCCCGCTCAATCCCCAGGTTCTTCAGCACATTGGCCGCCACCCCGCTTCCTTCTTTGATCAGAGCCAACAGGATATGTTCGGTTCCGATATAGCAATGCTGGAAGCTCGCGGCCTCCTGATTGGCCAATTGCATCACCTTGCGGGCTCGATCGGTGAAGCGCTCGTACATATGCCATGCAGCCGGTCATTGGAAGACACAAAACACGCGAGTGCAATCACGCGGAAATCGATGTCAAGCGTCTGCCTTCGCCGTGCGGATTAAATCCGGTTCATCCGATGCCGGCGCACCTCTGCGTAAGTCCGGTCGCCGCGGTGGATTTTCTTAGGCATCAACTCCGATGTCCAAAGGTCATTGAGAAGCGTCTCCAGAATCGCCGCGCTTTATTTTTATGAAATGCCCAGGCAGGCAGACGTCGCGTGCGGCGTGCCGCGCCGGCTCAATCTGGCCATCCGATTTCATTGCCTTTGGACATCGGAGCCATGCCTTGAAAAATCCAACCCCGAACCTTCGCCGCGGCTGCGACTTACCAAAAAGTTTGCAACATCCGGGTGAACTATTGGTCGTTCTTTTCCGGCTCGCCATTTTCGGCCGGAACGGCCTCCCACCGCTCGCCGTCGTACTCGAAACTGCGCGTCGCTACCTCCACGGCGGGCGCCGGCTCGCCTGGTGCATCGATCACCTCCTGGCGAAAGAGTTCGAGCGAAGGACGGGTCGGAAATCATTCTACCCGAGCCCCCCCGCCGCGTCGCTACGGCGCAGGGCAGGTATCGACGCGAACAGAGAAGAGGAACCCGTAGATTCTCGTGCGCGCAGCCCGATCGCCCTGAACATGAACCAAAAACGACGCATGGCACTCCTCGAAAACACGCGCAGCTCGACGCCACGAGTATAGCCAGCCCGCAAACCCAAATGCGGCCGATTTTACCTTATCTTTGCCAGAAAATGGCGACAGTTGCCAATCCTCGCTTCAGACCGTAGACCGGCGCTGAAAAATCTGGCAAACTGAACGAGTCTTTTAGGTGTGAGCCCGTTCGAGGCTCAGAGAGTTGGACAGACTGCGCGTTTCGGAACTGAATTTCTCGGAACTGAATTTCTCGGAACACTGGCAGAAAGCGGGAAGATGGCGCTTGAAGCAACTCCTGGCCAGCAACTGGAAGCAAACGACGTCGAGGCGATCGACAACCTGCGTGAAACTTTCGCTCGGCTGAAGCGCGAACTGGCGCGCGTGATCGTCGGGCAGCAAGACGTGATCGAGCGGCTGGCGATCTGCCTGTTCGCCCGCGGCCACGCGCTGTTGATGGGCGTGCCGGGCTTGGCCAAGACGCTGCTCGTGAGCAAGCTGGCCGAGACGATGACGCTGAAGTTCAGCCGCATCCAGTTCACGCCCGACTTGATGCCGATGGACATCACCGGCGCCGACATTTTGCAGGAAGGCGCCTCGGGCCGCCGCGAATTTCAGTTCTTCCAAGGCCCGATCTTCGCCAATATCGTGCTGGCCGATGAGATCAACCGCGCGCCGCCCAAGACGCAGGCGGCCATGCTCGAAGCGATGCAAGAGCACAAGCTGACCGTGCTCGGCAAGCTGTTCAAGCTCGACCCGCCGTTTTTGGTGATGGCCACGCAGAACCCGGTCGAGCAGGAAGGGACGTACCCGCTGCCCGAAGCGCAGTTGGACCGCTTCATGTTCTTGATCGAGGTCGATTACCCCGACGAAGAGGAAGAGATCCAGATCGCACGGACCACGACCGGCGATGCGCCGCCCGAGCTGGATCACTTGCTCTCGGCGAAGCAGATCATCGCCTATCAGGATCTCGTCCGCCGCATTCCCGTGCCCGACCACATCTATTCTTATGCCGCGAAGCTGGTGCGCAAGACGCGGCCCAAAGGCGCGACGGCGCCGGCGTGGATTCAACCGTTCGTGGCCTGGGGCGCCGGCCCGCGGGCCGTGCAGTATCTGATACTTGGGGCGAAGGCCCGAGCGGCTCTAGCCGGCAGCTACATGGTGCGACTGGAAGACGTGCAGGAAGTGGCCTTGCCGGTGCTCACGCACCGCATAATCACCACCTTCGCCGCACAGTCCGAAGGGATCGACAGCCGCGAGATCGTGCGGCGATTGATTGCCGAGACGGAGCATGAAGCGTGAAAGAAATGTTCTGGCTTTAAGGCGGGGTAACGGCTTGTAGAAGGAGATGGGGGGATGGGGAGGAGATAGGGGGGTGAAGACAGAAACGGAAAAGATCGCGAAAACACGAAAGAACGAAAACGCGAAACTAAAACTTTGTTCAATTGAATCGCGACCATCCGTGTCGTCCACCAGCGAATACAAGCAGGATTCCAGTCTTCTCCCTTCGTTCTTCTCTGTGTTCTCCGTGCCTCTGTGGTTCACTCTCTTAAAGAAAGGCGCGTCTTGAATTCAATCCCCGTATCTCCTCCTCATCCCCCCATCCCCTTTTAAAAACGTCAACTGAAAACAACGGCTGACGGACAAACAAAAAGATGTCCACGATCCGCCAATCACGCAGCTTCTTGCAGCCGAAGGTGCTGGCCCGGCTGTCGGCGATTCCCTTGTTCGCCCGGCAGCCGATGCAAGGCACGGTCTCCGGCCGGCATCAAAGCCCGCACCGCGGTTCGAGCGTCGAGTTCGCCGAGTATCGCGAATACGTGCCGGGCGACGATCCGCGGCGAATGGACTGGCGGGCCTACGGCCGTTCGGATCGTTTTTACGTCAAGGAGTTCGAGGCCGATACGAATCTGCGCTGCTGCCTGGTGCTCGATACCAGCGGCTCGATGGATTTCGGTTCCACGGGCGTCACGAAGATTGAGTACGCCCGCCGCATCGCCGGCAGCCTGGGCTATCTGGCGGTCGAGCAAGGCGACGCGGTCGGGCTGACCTGCGTGGCCGGCGGCGTGATCGAAAACGTGCCGCCGCGCCGCAATCCGGCCCATCTTTCGGCCGTGTTCGACGTGCTGGAGCAGATCCGGCCCAAAGGCGAAACCCAACTGCCGGCCGCCTTGCACGAACTGGCCGAAACGGCGCGGCAGCGGGCGTTGGTCGTGATCCTGTCCGACTTCTTCGTCGAGCCCGATGAACTGCGCCGGGCGTTCGAACACCTGCGGTTCCGCAAGCACGACGTGGCGGCGTTTCACCTGCTCGACCCGCTGGAGTTGAGCTTCGAGTTCCGCCGCCCGATGCGGTTTCTCGACATGGAAGGCGGCTCTCCGATCTTCGCCGAGCCGAACGCCATTGCGGAACGTTACCAGGCGGCATTGCGTCAGTATTTGGATCAGATGAAACAGATCGTGCTGGAGTCGGCCGTCGACTACCACCGGGTGGATATCTCCGAGGATTACGAGCGCGTGTTGTCGCGATTCCTGGTCGAACGCAGCCGCAAGCGAGGCCGCCGGTGAGCTTTTTGCAGCCGATGTTGCTGGCAGGGCTGGCGCTGGCGGCCCTGCCGATCATCATCCACCTGATCAATCAGCGGCGCTATCAGACGATCCGCTGGGGCGCGATGATGTTTCTGCTGGCGGCCAACCGCATGTCGCGAGGCTTCGCCCGCATCCGGCAGTGGCTGATTCTGCTGATGCGCGTGCTGGCCGTGGCTTGCCTGGCGTTCGTCATCGCCCGGCCTTTGACTAGCGGCTGGCTGGGACTGGCGGCCGCGGGCCGCGCCGATACGACGCTGGTGCTGTTGGATCGTTCGCCCAGCATGCAGCAGGCGGGCTCGGGCGGCGGCGAATCGAAACTGGCGGCCGGCCGGCGGCAACTGATTGAAACGCTCGAACGCCTGCCTTCTTCGCACTGGGTGCTCGTCGAGAGCACGACGAACCAGCCGCGCGAGCTGGAATCGCCGCGCTCGCTCGAACATCTGCCCGAGACCGAACCCAGCGGCGCCGCCGCCGATTGGCCCGCCATGCTGCAAGCGGCCCATGATTATATTGTCGCGAACCAGAGCGGGCGGACCGAAATCTGGCTGTTGTCCGATTTGCGCACCAACGACTGGAGCGCCGACGACGCCCGTTGGGAGGCATTGCGTAGCGCCTTCGCCGCCTTTCCGCAAGGCGTGCGGTTTCACTTGCTGGCCTATCCGAGCACGGCGCCGGCAAACGTAGCGGTCCGCCTGACCGGCGTCCGCCATCGCACGGTTGGCGACGGCGGCGAGTTGCTCGTCTCGCTGCGGTTGGAACGAGCGGAGGAATCGCCCAAGCCGGTGAGCGTGCCGATTCAATTCGAGATCGACGGCGCCCGTTCGGTGCTCAACGCGGAACTGGTTGGCAAAGACTTCGAGTTGCGCGAGCATCGCATTCCGCTCGGGCCGCGGCAGCAGCGCGGCTGGGGCCGCGTTTCGATTCCCGCCGACGCCAACCCGGCCGACAACGAATTCTACTTCGCCTTCGACCAGGCCGAAACGCACCGCACGGCGATCGTCGCCGACGATCCAAACATCGGCGAGGCGCTCCGCCTGGCCGCATCGATCCCGACCGATCCGGGCGAACTTTGCTCGGCTGAAGTCATCGACCTGGCCCAGGCTGGTTCGATCGACTGGGACAAGACTGCGCTCGTCCTCTGGCAGGCGCCGCTGCCGCAAGGAGAAACGGCCAAGCAACTCGAAGCGTTCGTGGCTCGCGGCGGGCAAGCGATCTTCTTCCCGCCGCTGGCGCCGGAGGCGAGCGAATTCATGGGCGCAAGCTGGCAAGCCTGGAGTGCGCCGCCCGAGGGCGCCGCGGTCGAAACGTGGCGCGGCGATCAGGATCTGCTGGCCCACACGCAAAGCGGCATGTCGCTGCCGGTCGGGCAGCTTGAATTGCACAAGGTCTGCGGGCTGTCGGGCGAGGTTACGCCTTTGGCCAGCTTGAAGGGCGGCGCGCCGCTCGTAGCTCGGGCGCCGACGCCGCGGGGAGGCGTCTATTTCATCGCCACGACGCCGGCGGCCGGCGCTTCGAGCCTGGCCAGCGATGGCATCGTGCTCTACGTGGCCGTCCAGCGTGCTCTGGCGAACGGCGCGGCGGCGATCGGCGGCGCGCAGCAACTGATCGCGGGCGAGCCCGGCGCCGAGGCGGCCGCCCAATGGCGGCGCCTGGCCGGCGACGAGCGCGGCGTCTCGATCGAAAACGCCTTCCAGCCGGGCGCCTATGCGGCCGAGGAGGCCGTCGTGGCGCTCAATCGGCCGGAAGCCGAAGACGCGGCCGGCGTGCTGGCCGACGACCGCGTGGCGGCGCTGTTCCGCGATCTCGATTTCGTGCGCATCGACGAAGAGGCCGGCAGCGCGCGATCGCTGGTGCAAGAGGTCTGGCGTTCGTTCTTGGCCGCCATGATGTTTGCGCTGGTCGCCGAGGCTTGGCTGTCGATGCCGCGCGTGGCGAGCGCCGCGCGGCAAGCTGGCATGGTCGGCGCTGTTGGTTTGCGCTGAGATGACAGCATCAAGCGGCGGGGCGCCGGCGAGGATGCTGCAGCCGGGAGAAACGGTCATCGGATTCATGACGCAAGACGGGAAGCTGATTGGCGAGTTTGCGGACCCCAGCGTGGGTCACGATGCCATGTCTTACCTTTACCCTGGCCTGCGCAGCATGTTAAAATCGGGTCAGGCGGTGGCCATTACCGTAGGCAAGACGAAGCATGGGGCGGTCAAGGCGTTTGGTTCGGGGGCATTTCCGCCGCCGGGCGGCGTTTTAAGCGCGCAACTTCGGCGGCCTGCCGCGAAGCTCGTGATGTAAGGAGATCATGATGGCGGAGCTCGATTTCATTTCCGCAGAAGATCTCATCGAGGAGATTCGTTCGACGGGAAACTACGGACGCGATCCGTGGATTGCCGCGATTGACGACGCGTCGGGAAACCTGATCGCCGCGGTCCGGCAGATCGAGATCGCCGTTGCCTATTTCATTGGTCCCTGGCTCGAATCCGAGCTGTCGGAGGCGGAACTTTGGGACTTTCTGCGATCGAACTTGCACCAGCGAGCGAAGATCTTCGCGACTCTGGCGGCGGCGCAGCAAGCGGCTGCGGGCGACGAATTGATTGCCTGCGTGACCGGATTCGTGCGATCGATTTCGGAACTCGATGGGACGAGCGGTTGGAAGTACGGCGATGCGTGCGTCTCCGCGCTGTTGGCCGCGATGGTCCTGAGACAACAGTTGGAATCGATGGCCCGCGGCGGACCGGAAACGCCTCGTCTGGTTATGTCGTCGAACAATGTTGCTGAATCCGTGTTGCAAGCCTGCTTGGTAAAGTTGGGACGCATCCCGTTCGGGATCGCTCCGGACTCCGAGCTTGCACTTGCTGCGAAAAAGACGATGGAAGGGTTGCACGAGTTCAAGACTTCCGTTGCGCCTGCCGCAAACGAGCGTTGACGTTCTTCGCTTGCCGACGCGATCGCGTCGGGCTGAGTGGCTGCGTAGCGACCGAGCAAGGTAAAGCGATAACCGTCTGGTTTCGAGAAAGCGCGTTTTCGTATGGCGCACGCGACGACCGAAGTTTCACCCGCGGCCGGGCCGCCAAGCCCGGCCCTTGCACCGCTGGAAATGGGCGATCGCTTGACGCGAGTCGAGTTCGAGCGGCGTTATCAGGCCATGCCCGCGCTGAAAAAGGCGGAGCTTATCGAAGGGGTGGTTTATATGCCTTCGCCAGTTTCGACCCAGCATTCGGGCCCTCACGCGGATCTGGTCAGTTGGTTGAACGTCTATCGCGCCGCCACGCCGGGGCTGCTCGTTTTCGACAATACGACTCTCCGTCTCGATGAAGACAACGAACCGCAACCCGACGCCCTGTTGGCCATCGACGCTAAACTCGGCGGCCAATCGCACGTCGACGCGGACGGCTACTTCGCCGGCCCGCCTGAACTGATTGGCGAGGTGGCCAGTTCGAGCGTCAGTTACGATCTGCACGCCAAACTGCAAGTCTATCGCCGCCACGGCGTCCGCGAGTACGTGGTGTGGCGCGTGCGCGATCGAGAACTCGACTGGTTCCGACTCGACGAGGGCAAGTACGTGCCGCTGGCGCGCGACAACGCGGGAATCTGCAAAAGCTCGATCTTTCCGGGACTTTGGCTCGATGCCGCCGCGCTGGTGCGCGGCGATCTGGCGCGAGTATTGGCGGTTTTACAGGCAGGGATCGCCTCGCCCGAACACGTTAACTTCGCCGCGCAGCTCGACGAGCGTCGGCGGCTGACGGAAAACCCCGGCTAATTTGACCAGTTGGCTAAATTGCCAACCGCGACAACCCAGCATGAACAGCCTTCGCGCCTTGACATTCTACTGGACCAATTGGTCGGCGATCTTATCGCTGGCCGTGGTGGCGCTGTCGGCGGGCTTGAGCTACGCGACCTGGCGCCGCAGCGGCTATCGCCGGGCGATCGGCGCCTTGGAACTGTTGCGGCTGGCGTTCATCATCTTCGTGGCGGTGCTCTTCAATCAGCCGGAATGGGTCGAGGAATATCGACCCGAGCAAAAGCCCGCGGTGGCCGTGCTCGTCGACCACTCGCGAAGCATGGAAACGCGCGATTCGGTCGATCCTGGCCAGCCGAGCGCCAAACCGCGCACGCGGAGCGAAGCCGCCGCGCCGCTGGCCGATCCGGCCGCTTGGAGGTCGCTCGACGAGCGGATGGACATCGCAATCCAGCCTTTCGCCGAGCAAAAGGAAGGGGGCGGCACGGATCTGGGCAAGCCGCTGACCGAGGCGCTCGACAACTTCGGCACGTTGCGAGCCATCGTGCTGGTTTCCGACGGCGATTGGAACGCAGGCGCCCCGCCGGTCGAAGCGGCCACGCGGCTGCGGCTCAAAGGCGTGCCGGTATTCGCCATGGCGGTCGGCAGCCCGACGCGATTGCCCGACGTGGAGCTAGTGAGCCTCGACCCGCCCACCTTCGGCGTAACCGGCAAATCGGTCCGCGTGCCGTTTTCGATCGACAGTTCCCTGCCGCGCGATCACCTGGCCACGGTCGTGTTGAAAACGTCCGACGGCCGGCAACTCGCCAAGGAAGTGAAGATCGCCGCCAACGGCCGCACGACCGATTGGATCGCCTGGAAGCCCGAGACGCCGGGCGAGTATGAACTGTCCGTCGAAGTCCCCCCGCAGGCCGACGAATTGCTCACGGACAACAACCGCCTCTCGACGCCGATCTCGATTCGCGACGAGAAGCTGCGCGTGCTGGTCGTCGAATCGTATCCGCGTTGGGAGTATCGCTATCTGCGCAACGCCCTGTCGCGCGATCCGGGCGTCGAGCTGTCGTGCTTGCTGTTTCATCCGGGCTTGAGCAAGGTCGGCGGCGGCAACAAGGACTACATCCAGCGGTTCCCCGAGGGGCTGGCCGAGCTGTCGCAGTTCGACGTGGTGTTTCTCGGCGACGTCGGCGTCGGCGACGGGCAGCTCACCGAGGAAGATTGCCGGCTGCTGAAGGGACTCGTCGAACGTCAGGCCAGCGGGCTGGTGTTCATGCCCGGCTGGCAGGGGCGGCAACTGTCGCTGTTAGAGACCGAGTTGGACGATCTGTACCCGGTGGTGCTCGATACGTCGCAGCCCAGCGGCTGGGGCTCGCGGACGCCCGACCATTTCGAGTTGACCGAAAAAGGCCGCCGCAGCCTGCTCACCAAGCTGGCCGACACGCAGGACGAAAACTCGGCCGTCTGGGAGGATTTGCCCGGCTTCCGATGGTACGCCGCCGTCGAGCGGGCCAAGGCCGCCGCCGAGACGCTTTGCGTTCACAAGGACGCCTCGAATCAATACGGCCGCATCCCGCTGTTGGTCACGCGCACGTTCGGCGCCGGCAAGGTGCTGTTCATGGGCGCCGACGGCGCCTGGCGCTGGCGCGAGGGAGTGGAAGACAAATACCACTATCGCTTCTGGGGCCAGGTCGTGCGCTGGATGGCCTACCAGCGGCACATGGCCCGCGGCGAGACGGTGCGGCTGTACTTCACGCCCGATCAGCCGGCGGTGCGCAACACGATCGCGCTGAACGCCAACGTAATGAACTCCAGCGGCGAGCCGGTCCAGGACGACGTGGTCACGGCCAAGATCACCGCCCCCTCGGGCAAGACGGAAACGATTCGGTTCACGTCTGCCGGCGACGAGTGGGGTTTGTTTTCCGCGCAGTTCACGCCCGAAGAAGCGGGCCAGCACAAGGTAGCGATTCGCGGCGAGCGGTCGCGGGCGTCGCTCGACGCGACGATTTCGGTGCAAGGCGCCGCGCTCGAGCGGATCGGCCATCCGGCTCGGCCCGAGGTGCTGGAAGAAATCGCCCGGCTGACGCAGGGCAAGCTGGTCGAAATCGACGAATTGAACGCGGTCTTGCGCAGCGTCGCCGCGCTGCCCGAGCCGCCGCCGTCCGTGCATCGCCTGCGGCTTTGGAGCCATCCGGTGCTAGCATCCTTGATCGTCGCCATGCTGGGCGTATTTTGGGTTGGCCGCAAAATCGTGGGGCTGATATGAAGAGGGAGGCCCTAAAGGGGCAAAGAGACAACGAATACGACGTGTTCGTTGACCCAGGCATAAATTCCTGGGCTACGGAAAAAGAGTTCGTTGAATCACGGAGACTTTCGCCTCACTTTTACATAGCCCAGGCGTTTACGCCTGGGAGCCGATAGACAACCAAAACCCATTTGACTCCGGCCCCTTTAGGGGCCGATTGCCAGGCATGGCGCCCCTGAAGGGGCGAATAAAAACGTTGGACGTTTGGTTCGCTTTCCCAGGCATAAATGCCTGGGCTATGTAAAAGGGTTTGCTACATGCTGGAACTTTTGCGAAGCCCAGGCGTTTACGCCTGGGATCCGATAGACCACAAAACCCCTTTTCGAATGTGGCCCCTTTAGGGGCCTGAACCGGGGACGAATTGGCTCGCGGGGAGATTGCGGCATGGGTCATGCGTTTCACCAACTGTATTACCGCATTGCCTGGGCGACCCATGCGCGCGATCCGCATATCCATCGTTCGTTTCGAGCGGCCTTGCTCGATTTGGTTCATGAAGAAGCCATCCGTCGCGGGGGACAACCGCTGCGTCACAACGCCATGCCCGATCATGTCCATTTGCTGGTGCGTCTTCCGCCGACGGTGCTCGTCAGCGAATTTATCGGCCAGGTCAAAGGCGCGGTCGCCTTTCGGACCAATCGGGAGTTGAAACCGAAATTCAAGCTGGTTTGGCAAGAGGGATACGGCGTGTTGACGTTGAGAAAAGACGAGTTGCCGCGAGTCGGCCGTTATATTGATAATTAAGAAGAGCACCACGCCTCGGGGCGGCTGTCGAGCGTGTTGGAGAGAATCGATAGCGAGGAGGAGATGAACTGTTTTGAATAGTCAGGGGGTTTGCCGCTGGACGGCGGCGAGTCTTGGCGCCCCTAAAGGGGCTGAAGAGACAAGGGGAGATAACGTGTTCGTTGACCCAGGCATAAATGCCTGGGCTACGTAAAAGGTTCAGCGCCGTAAGGCGCGGACGAGCCCGAAACCTTAAACCTTAACTTTTCCACCCGCGGAGCGCTGACATGAGCATCGACCAAGTTGGCAAGGGTCTGAGGCTGCCGGAATCGTTGCGGGATCAATTGCTCGACTTCCGCCGTCGCGTGTGGCGGACCAAAACGACCGAAGCGCTGGCCATCGCTTGCTGCGGCCTATTGACGGCGTACCTGGCCGTGTTCGCCTTCGATCGCGCCGTCGATACGCCCGCCTCGCTGCGCTGGGGTATCTTGGCCGCCGCCTTCGCGGTCGGAGCGGTCGTGCCGCTGTATGCTTACCGCTGGATCTGGCGCCGCCGACGATTGCCTCAACTGGCGCGGTTATTGAGCAAGAAGCACCCGCTGTTCGGCGATCAACTGCTGGGCGTGATCGAGCTGGCCGAAAGCGAGAGCGAGCAGTCGCGTTCGCGGACGCTGTGCGAAGCGGCGATTGCGCAA
>DATKRK010000423.1:0-15365 GCA_035532215.1 Pirellulales bacterium
TTTCCAAGAATTCCAAGCGGCCATTGATGGTTGCTTGGCAAAGATTCCCACCGAGCACCGAGAGCAACTGCAATCCCTGATGACCCATAATTTCCAGACCTTCAACCCGGCCTCATTCTTGGCCGCGTGACGTATAAATTGCCAGCGTGGGAACGAACGTAGCAATCAGGCTAGAGTATTCCATTGGCATGCAAGGTATGGCCGCGCGATGAGTTTGTGCGAAATATTCATCTGAAACGCATGGAAACTTGTGGACTAATGACGACAGACTATGCATACTCAGTCCTCGCTGTGATTTCCCGGCTTTTGGGCCAAGGCGGCTGAGGGCAGGTCCGATGGGCAAGCTCACCGTAGCAAATCTCCTCCGTACCGTCCGAGCGCTCGGTGATGCGAATGGAGGTCCGCCTCGTTCCGCCAGATTGATTGGAGAGAATCTCTGGCGTTTGACGGCCGACATGGAGTCGACCGGGCCGTTCGTCGGCGCCGCCGATCTGCTTGACGCCGTGCGGCAAGTCTTCGATGTCCGCCGCGACCGCTTGATTCCCGCTACGTCCGATTCGACGCGGCGTCTGTTGCGCCAAAAAGATCGGCTGCTCAGATTCGATCCCGAACATCACGATCTCGGCTTCGCCGTCGGGTGGGGCGACGAATCGCTCGGCGCCGATTCGTGCGCGCCCCGCAGCGGCGAGCTCCTGCCGCCGGAACCGGCCAAAAACGCGCTCATCAAAGCCCTGGGAGCGATTCAGGCGCGCGATACGTTAGGGCAGCAACACTGGGTGATCGTCGTGGTCAACGCCCATACGCCCAGCGTAGCCTTGCCGCCCGAGCAATTAAGCCGGCTGCGCCGGTCATCGCGATTGCTGATTCTATGGTGCGAAGAGGAACTCCAGCCGGAATGCGAAGCGGGCGGAGCCAAGCCAGCGGCCGCGGCCTTCGAGCAATTGGCCGCTGAGCCCGGCTTGATTTGTCTGGGTCCGATCGGCGGTTTGGCGAGGGACGGGGTCGTCGCGGTGCTGGAAGCGCTGAAAGCGCTGGAGCAACCGGCCGTGTTGCACCTGCGCTTGAAGCGCGGCGCGCGTGCAATTGAAAGCGACGATCACGAGCGAGCGTCGCCGGCCGAGACGCATGCGGGCCAGGAGTTCCTGGAGCGAAGCGACCGCGGCGACCACTCCGCGGGAAACGCCGCTCACGCGGAAGTCGAGTCGCGACCGCATCCGCGCGCCGCAACAGCGAAGCCGGAAGCGCCGCCCGCGACCACGGCGGAATTGGCCGCACGGCGGCTGGCCCGCCTGGCGCAGGCCGACCGCCGCATCCTGGCCGTGAACCTGAGCGGAGACGCGGGATGGCAGGCTTTCGGCGAAAGACTGCCCGACCGCTACTTCGAATCGCCCGCCGGCGAACTCGACGCGATTCCGTGGTGCTCGGGGCTCGCCGACGGCGGCTGCCGCCCGTTCGTCGCGCTCGGCGAAGCCGCTCTGCTGCGCTGTTCGGCGGAAGTGATCGAAGAGATTGGCGACCTCCAGCGGCCCGTGACATTGATCGTCTCGCCCGAGCGGCGCGACTCGATAGGACCCGATCGGACGGACGGCCTCTGCCTGCCGGCCGCGATGGCCGTGATGGTTCCGGGCGATGCGGCGGAACTCGACGAGATGCTCGCCTGCGCCGCGAGCGGCGAAGGTCCCGCGGCGATTTGGCTGCCCTCCTCTCTGCCCGCCAGGCTGCCGACGGATGCCGCGTGCGCAAGCGAAAGAGCGGCGCCGAGCGGCTTTGAATTCGGCCGGGCGGTTCGGCTGAAAAGCGGCGTCGACGTGGCGTTATTAGCCCTCGGCGGCGGGGCGTCGCTGGCCTGCGAAGCCGCCGATCGACTGGCCGTGCTGGGCGTTTCGGCAGCCGTGCTGAATCTTCGCTTCGCGCGGCCGCTGGATGAAACGGCAATCTGCGATACGGCTCGCGGCGCGCGGGCCGTGGCGATCGTCGGCGAAGACGTCAACGTCTTGGCCGGCGCGGCGCTGGAAGTGCTGGCCTTGCTGCGGGGAGAGCGGCCCGCCGCGGTGATCGGCGCCTCGGCGGCTTACGACCCGCGCCATCCTCGCGACCGGGCTGGCCCGCAGATCGAGGACGTCGTTCGCCAGTCCTTGAAACTGCTGGAGAGTTGCACGCCGGCTCTGGCGGCCGATTCATTGCCCGAACAACTTTCGGCAAAACCGCTGCAATCGACAAGTTCGTCGCACACGCCCGAAGACGAACGCCGGCAAATTTTGGCGAGTGAGTTTTCGCCGACGGTCGCAGCGTGGATTCGCGATTACTCGGAGGTTGGGGAACGTAGCCTATATTTATGGAGGTGGTGCCTGCACGGCGTGGGGTTGACGACGCTGCCTTGTGTTTCCGCAGAGCTGCGCGAGCACGCCTGCGAGACGAAGTTTCTATCCGGCATGCTGAACGTTTTATTGGACGACGTCAGCGACCGGATGCGCAATGGAGACTTACTCGACGAGTTGCTCAAAGTGACCGGCGGAAGCGCGGGAGACTTCGCGCGGTTTTCCGCGGCCGATCGCCGGTACGCCGAGTTCACGTCTCGGATGTGGAACGCGTTCTGGCAGCGAGCCGGAGGCTATCCGAATTTCGCGGCCTACAAAGACTTATTGCAGTACGATCTGACGCAACTGTTCAACACGGTGCGCTATTCCCACCTGGTGAACGACAACTTGTTCTTGCTGAACCTGATCGAGCACGATAACTACTCGCCGCAAGGCATGGGGTTGATGAGCTTTTCCACGGTCGACCTGATGTGCACCGATCGCTTTCCGCGCCAGGAACTCGCGGCGCTGAGAGAGGCGATTTGGCACGCCCAGTGGATGGCGAGGATCGGCAACCTGATTACCACCTGGCAGCGCGAGATCGGCGACGGGGATTATTCGAGCGGGGTTTTCGCTCGCGCGGTCGGGCGGCGGGATCTGACGATCGAGCAACTCCGCAGCGGAAATCCCGACGAGATCGAAGCGGGAGTCCGCCGGGGCGAACACGAAACGCATTTCCTGCGGCGCTGGAATTACCATCGCGAGCGGTTGCGTTCCATGCGTCCGTGCATTCAGACCTTTGACTTAAACCTGGTTATTGAAGGCTTGGAGCGGCTGCTGCTCACCGAGTTGGGCAGCCGCGGCCGTAAATAACGCTTTTCTGGCGCAAGAGGAAACAGGGCCGCCGCGGCCCTGGCGTGCAATGAGGATCGAATCGATGCTTGAATGGTTATTCAACAAGCTCGGTTCGCGCTACATTCTGGCGATGACGCTCATCACGCGCGTCGTCGGGGCGTTCGGCGGGGCGCTCGTGCTGTATTACGTCAATCTCTCGACGCACCTGGCGCCGGAGATGCGCCGCCACTTCGATCTGGCCGGCGCCGTGCTGGTCGCACTGGCCGTTTTGTCGACGATTCTGCTGGCGCTGTGGGAGACTCCTGGGCTGCGAAAGGCCCTCTGGCGGCTCCGCCGCGGGCAGCCCCTGCCCGACGATTTGGCGCGCCAAGCGGGCCGTGAAGCCGTAACGTTCGCCAGCCGCAATCAGCTCCACCAGGCCATCCTGGTGCCGATGCTGACGGTGGTTCCGATGTGCATTTACCTGCGCTGGCGATTCGACGTGCAGCCTTACGTGATGGTGCAAATCGCCATCGCCACCTTCTTGGCCATCTGCGGCGTGCTGTTGACGACGTATTTCCTCGCCGAGCGCTGGATGGCGCCCGTGACGCGATACCTGCTCGACCAGGGCGTCGCGATTCGCTTCGATGAATTGCCGCAGAGCCGCCTGCAGCGGCGGATGAACGTTTCCTTCGGTTTGATCACGATTGTCACGGCGCTGATGATCGGCGCGCTGGCCAATCAGCGCGCCAAGGATTTGATCAGCCAGCCGGCCGGTCAGGCGGCCACGGTGGCCAACCTGCAAAAGCACGTGGTCTACATTTCGATCGCCGCGGTGCTGCTCGGCCTTGCGCTTTCCACGTTCTTGGCCCGCTCGATCGCTTCGCGCGTGGCCGCGATGGTGGAGGCCATGAAACGGGTCGAACAAGGCTGCTTCACCGAGCGAGTGCAGCCCACCGGCAACGACGAAATCGACGTTCTGGCCCGGCAATTCAACGCGATGGTCGAGCAATTGGCCAGCAACGACCAAACGATTCGCGACTTGAACGTCAACTTGGAATCGAAAGTCGCCCGGCGCACCCGGCAGTTGTCGAAGAGCCGGCGGACGCTCAAGCGATCGTTGGCGAAGCTGCAGGAATACGATCGCCTGAAGACCGAGTTCTTTTCGAACATCAGCCACGAGTTGCGCACGCCGCTGACGATGATCGTGACGCCCATCGAGCGGCTGTTGGACAAGCAGCGCGCGGCGCTGCCGCCGCAAGTCGTGTCGATGCTCGAAATGGTCCGTTCGAACGGCCATCGCCTGTTGGAATTGATCAATAAGTTGCTCGATTTTTCCAAGCTCGAAGCGGGCGGCATGCGGTTGAAGCTGACCGGCCTGGACGCGAACCGGATGCTCGAAGAACTGGCGGCGGCGGCGCGACCGCTGGCCGAGCAGCGCGGCATTCGACTGGCGCTCAGCGTCGATCCGGCGCTGCCGTCCTTCGCGGCGGACCAGGAAAAGCTGGATATCATTCTCAGCAACCTGCTCTCGAACGCGATCAAGTTCACGCCGCCCGGCGGCTCGGTCGAGGTCGAGACGCTCTGCGCCGACGATCGCGCTTGGATTTCGGTCAGCGACTCGGGCATCGGCATCAGCGAAGACGATTACAAGCGGATTTTCGAACGGTTCGTGCAAGTCGACGGTTCCAGTTCGCGCGAATTCAGCGGCACCGGCCTGGGACTCGCCTTGACCAAGGAACTGATCGAACTGCACGGCGGGCAGATTTACGTGAAGAGCGAGATCGGCAAGGGCACGCGGTTCTGGTTCGACCTGCCGCTGGCCAAGGTTCCCGAGACCGGCCCCGCGGCGTCCGCCGAGTCCGACGGCCTGCTGACCCCTGCGCGGCGGACGCGGTTCGCCGATTTGGAGAGCGAGCAGCCGAGCAAGCCGCCGCACGAGCCTGCCAGCCTCGAAGCTTCGCAGCGCCGGGACGGCGCGACGATTCTCGTGGTCGACGATACGCCCGACATGCGCGCGCTGCTGGGCGACATCCTCAGCGACGAATATCAGGTGGTCTTCGCCTGCGACGGCGCCGAAGGCATGGAGGCGACCTTGAGCCGCCGGCCGGATCTGATTATCTCCGACGTGATGATGCCGCGCGTCGACGGGCAAGAATTCTGCCGCCAGGTGCGGGCGAATCCGGCGACCGTCTCGACGCCGTTCGTGCTGCTGACGGCGCGGGCCGAGCTGGCGTTGAAAATCGACGGCCTGAATTGCGGCGCCGACGACTATCTGACCAAGCCGTTCGAGGAAAAGGAACTCAAGGCCCGCGTGCGGTCGCTGTTGAAACTGCGGCGGTTGCACCAGGATTTGGACAAGCGCAACCGCGAACTCGAGACCGCTTATCGCGATCTGGCCGCGATGCAAGGCCAGTTGATTCATGCCGAAAAGATGAGCTCGCTGGGCCAACTCGTGGCCGGGCTGGCGCACGAAATCAACAACTCGATCAACGCCGTCTACAACGGCATCAAGCCGATGGCGCTCAATACGCACCGGCTGCAAGGCTTGTTGGCGCCGCTCTTGGCGGGCCAGGATTTGCCCTCCGACCCGAAGACGCGCGACGAACTCGAAAACCTGTTCCGGCGGCTGTTCTCGCTGGCCAACGTGATCGAGAACGGGGCCACGCGCACCGCGCGGATCATCGCCGATCTCAAGACCTTCTCGCACCCGGGCAAGGCGGAATTCGAAGACTTCGATTTGCACGAATCGTTGGACATGTGCCTGAACTTGCTGTTCGGGCAAATCAAGCACCGCATCCGCGTTCACAAAGAATACGGCGCGGTCGACCGGGTTCACGGTCCGCACGGCCATTTGAACCAGGTGTTCATGAACATTCTCAACAACGCGCAACAGGCCATGGAGGGAGACGGGGAAATCACGATCTCCACCTGGCAGCAGGACGGCGAGGTTTGCGTCAGCGTGCGCGACACTGGGCCCGGAATTCCCGAGGAAATCCGGAGCCGCATCTTCGACCCGTTCTTCACCACCAAGGAGCCCGGCCAGGGCACCGGGCTGGGCCTGTCGGTCAGTTACGGCATCGTGCGGAACTTGGGCGGCGCGCTCGAGTGCCGCAGTTCGGAGGGCGAGGGGGCGGAATTCATCGTGAAATTCCCTTGCCGTTCGGAATCCCAGGAGCTTCAAACGCAGGGCGACGACGAGTCGCCTTCGCCCTTGAGCTTCGCAGCATCAGGCTGGGCATCATGAAACGCGACATCCTCTACGTGGACGACGAGCGCGACAATCTGATCGTCTTCGAGGCGGCCTTCGAAGACACGTTCCGCGTCCACACGGCAAACAACGGGCGCAAGGCGTTGGAATTGCTCGAAGAGCGACCGTTTCCAATCGTCATCGCCGATCAACGCATGCCGCTCATGACCGGCGCCGAACTGTTCGAAATCATGCGCGTCAGGTATCCGCATACCAAGCGCGTCATGCTCACCGGCTACGCCGATCCGAAGTCGATGCTCGAAGCGATCAACCAAGGCCAGGTGTATTACTTCGTGAAGAAGCCTTGGGAGCGGCCCATGATGATGTCGGTGATGGTCCGCGCCATCGAAGCCTACGATCTGTCGATCGCCAATCTGGCGCTCACCGACCGGCTGGTGGCCGTCGACCGCTGCGCCGCGCTCGGCCGTTCGGCGGCTCGCATCGCCCACGAAATGGGCAACCAACTGTGCATGCTCCCGTTGCTGGAACTGATCGAGGAGCAGTATGCCGGCAACGCCGACCTGCAGCAGGCGGCCCATATCGCCCGCAAAACGTACGACCGGCTCGTGCAACTGGTCGACGAGGTGAAGGCCTTCGTGCGGTTCGAAGGCGAGGACGCGCCGCTGCAGAAAACGCGGCTCTCCGAGGCGCTGCACGAGCTGCTGGAGTTTTTGCGGTTCGACGGCTCGTTCCCCTATGCCCGCGTCTCGCTGGAGATCGCCGACGACCCGTTCGTGCGGGCGAATCGCGTCAAACTGCAGCAGGTGTTGATCAATTTGCTCAAAAACGCCGCTCACGCCATCCGCGAGCGGGCCGAAGGTCGGATCGCCTTGGCGGTCGAGGTCGAAGGACCGTCGGTCGTGCTCTCGGTCTCCGACAACGGTTGCGGAATGGCGCCCGAGGTCGCCGAGCGGATTTGGGAGCCGTTCTTTACGACCAAGGGCGACGAAGGGACGGGGCTGGGGCTGGACATCGTCAAGGCGATCGTCGAAGCGCACGGTGGCCAGATCGAATGCCGTACGGCGCCCGGCGCTGGGGCGAGGTTCATTATTCGACTGCCGCTCGTCGCCGAGGCAAACGAATCGCTCGCCGCCGACGTAGAGATCTTCAACTCGCTCGCCCAACCGCCTGCCGCGGTTCCGTACCAAGGACTGGTCGCTCCAACGGCCTGGAAAGAAACCTGATCGAAACCGCGCGCGGGCCGCCCGGATTTCCGGCCGCTCCCGTCGCCCATCACGCTTGCTCGGAGAATTGCCGAATGAGGATTTTACTGGCTAGTCCGCGTGGGTTTTGCGCCGGCGTCAACATGGCCATCGAAGCGCTCGACCGGGCGTTGGAACTGTTCGGGGCGCCGCTGTACGTGTTCCACGAGATCGTCCATAACCGCCACGTCGTCGAGCGTTTCCGTCGGCAGGGCGTGGTGTTCGTCAACGACGTCGACGAAGTCCCCAACGGCAGCCGGCTGATGTACAGTGCTCACGGCATTTCGCCCGCGGTGCATCGGGCGGCCCAAGAACGGCAGTTGCAAGTCATCGACGCCACTTGCCCGCTGGTCCGCAAAGTCCACCTGCAGGCGCTGCGTTTCGCCCGCAAAGGTTACACGATCGTCCTGATCGGGCATCGCGGCCACGACGAAGTCGTGGGCACGATGGGCGAGGCGCCCGAGCAGATGATCCTGGTCGAAACGCTGGAAGACGTCGATCGCCTGGAAGTTCCCGATCCGGAAAAGGTCGCCTATCTCACCCAAACGACGCTCAGCGTGGACGAGGTGCAAGGACTGGTGAAACGCTTGCAGGAGCGGTTCCCCAACTGCGTCGGCTCGCCGAAAGAAGACATCTGCTACGCCACGCAAAACCGCCAAGAGGCGCTCAAGGCCCTGGCCCCGCAGGCCGACGTGGTCCTGGTCGTGGGCAGCCGCAACAGCTCGAACAGCAATCGGCTGGTCGACGTCGCGCGGGAACAGGGCGTACCGGCCTATCTGGTCGACGACGCCGGCGAGCTGGAATCGGACTGGTTCGACGGCTGCGAGACGGTGTTGATTACGGCCGGCGCCAGCGCCCCGGAAGAGCTGGTGATGGAGTGCGTCGCGGAACTCGATCGCCGGTTCGGCGCCGCCGTCGAACGCCACTCGATTCGCGAAGAAGACGTGACGTTCTTGCTGCCTTTGGAAGTTCGCTGACGGAGGCTGCGCCGCCCGCTCGACTCGGCTCTCGCCGTCATCCGCTGAACTATCGCCGCCTAGATTCGCAACGGGACCGCTTCCTTGTCTTACGTCAATCTCAGCCGCAGTCGGATCGGAGACGCCGATTTGGCTTGCTTCCAGGACTTACCCGACGTCGAGGTCTTGGATTTATCGGGCACGAACGTAACCGACGACGGTCTTGAGCACTTAAAGGGGCTGAGCGGACTGCAGGTGCTGATCCTGGACGGCGCTCAGGTCACCGCGGCGGGCGTGGCGCGTTTGAAGCGAGCTTTGCCCGGCACGACGATTTTACACTAGTGCTTTGCCAGAGCTTCGAATGGAGGTTAAGGCTTGAACGCCGATGAGTAAAACCCGACAGAACTTAGCCACGGATGGAACACCGATCGAACACGGATCGGAAATCGAGAACTGCGCGACTGAACTTCGCTTTCAGGCTCTTTCGGAGAATCCGTGGGTGGTTCCGACCGCTGAGAAACTGGAGGCGTGCGTTTTTCGAGGCATCTCCGGGCAATGAATGAGGCTCTGATTCGCGCCAACGGTTTTGGCGTTGAGCGAAAACGAACCTTCATTGCCCGGCCATCCCTAAAAAAAACGCACCGTGACGATGCTCAGCGACGAAAACCTACCCACGGATTCCGCGGAGGAGCCTAAAAATCCAAGTTGTTTTATCCGTGCTCAATCGGTGTTTCATCCGTGGCTCTCTATTCTTCCTCGACCAACTCGTCCAAGTCGCGCTGGGCGTTGCGCAGAAAGCGGTCGATCTGTTTCATGGCCCGGACCAGCATTTTGTTGCCGTCGATATTCATGTGTCCGAGGCCCGCCTTCTCGATGGCCGCGGCGTGAGCCGTGAATTGGCTGGCTTGAGTGCGCAAGCGGCGCGAGATCTTGCGGAGCCGGTCGGGAGCGAAGGGAATTTTGCGCGTACTTCGCTCCGGGCTGCCCTTCTTTTTCTTGGCGCACATCGGAATTCCTTTCTCAAGGAGCAACTTTCAAGGAGCAAAGCCCCCTGTTCGACGGTCTTGGGATATGACTGCCGTCCGGCGCAGGAAGACGAGACGAATCCCGCTGCCGCTTGCCCGAATGTTTTGAGATTTATTCCGTGAACTGGCGTGGCGGCAAGCATACCGGGCTGGCAGAAGCTTGTAAATCTCGTTGTCGCCTGCGGCGCCGGCAAACCGCGGCGTCAGCCGTGGCCCGCGTCTCGCTAAGCGCCAAACCTCGCCGACGTTTACTGCTGCTAGCATGGGCGATTCCGGCCGGGCCCGTTGCAGTCGAATCGAGCGCTTACCACACGCCCCCCGGGCTGATAATGCTTGAGGGTTGTAGCGGTTGCCCGGTTTATAAGCTTGGGTGTTTCCGCGCCTGGGGCGATTCTGGTTTCACTTGACGGCAGGCGTGCGCTCACCGCCGCGTTGCCGGAAGAATTGCTCCTAGCGTCGGACCGCGATGAGCAACCTCAACTAAAACAATAGCTTATAAAGCCGCCGCTCGCCGCAGCGGCGCCGCCCCCCGTCTCCGATTTCGCAAGGGCCGACCGCCCGGCCAACGCTGCGCCGCTCGTTGACACTTCGCCGTAAGCTATTTAGAGTTAATGTTTTGACGTGATTTGGGGTTCCTTCACAGTAGGTCGAGAGCGACGCGGTGGCCGACAAAGCTTGGGGCGGAGTATTCGAAGAGGCGACGGACCGCCGCGTCGAGAAGTTCACCGAAAGCGTGAGCTTCGACCGCCGGCTGTACGCCCACGACATACGGCTCTCGATCGCGCATGCCCAAATGTTGGCATCCGTGGGCCTGATTTCCCAGGACGAGTGCCGACAAATCGAGCAAGCCTTGGGGCAGATCCGCCAAGAAATCGAGCAAGGTCGATTCGAGTTCCGCATCGAGCTGGAAGATGTGCACATGCACATCGAGCGCGCCTTGATCGATCGGCTCGGCGACGTGGGCCGCAAGGTACACACGGCTCGCAGCCGCAACGACCAGGTGGCCACCGATCTGCGGATGTGGGTCCGCGACTCCATTGCCGAAATCGATCGCGGCCTGACGGAGTTGCAGCGCGCGTTCGTCGAGCGCTCGGCCCGAGATCGCGACTGCATTCTGCCTGGCTATACCCATCTGCGCCGCGCGCAGCCCGTGCTGGCGCCGCATTACTGGCTGGCTTATTGCGAAAAATTCGAGCGAGATCGCGGGCGGCTGGCCGACTGCCGGCGCCGCGCGAACGTGTCGAGCCTCGGCGCCGCGGCGTTGGCCGGGACGAGTCTGCCGATCGACCGCCAGGACGTCGCTCGGCGGCTGGATTTCGCCGAGGTGGCAGCGAACAGTCTCGACGCGTCGAGCGATCGGGATTTCGTGCTGGAATTCGCCTTTGCGCTGGCGGTGATCGCCTCGCACTTAAGCGGCTGGGCCGAAGAGTGGATTCTATGGTCCACGATCGAATTCGATTTTCTCAAGTTGCCGCAGGCCTTTTGCACGGGCTCGTCGATCATGCCGCAGAAGGTCAACCCCGACGTGCTGGAATTGATTCGCGGCAAAACGGCCCGCGTGGTGGGCAATCTCACGCAGTTGCTCGTGCTCGTCAAAGGCTTGCCGCTGGCCTACAACCGCGATCTGCAAGAAGACAAAGAGCCGCTGTTCGATTCGTTCGACACGGTGCGCAGTTGCCTGGAGTTGGCGGCGCCGCTGGTCGCGGCGGCGGAACTGAACCGCGCGGCGATTGCGGCCCGGCTCGACGAAGGGCATCTCGATGCGACGACGTTGATGGAGCATCTCATTCGCCGCGGAATGCCGCAACGTACGGCGCACGATGCGTCCGGTAAATTGGTCCGCAAGGCCCTCTCGCGCGGCGTCCGTTTGGTCGACCTTCCCTTGAGTGATTTTCAAGAGGCCGATCCCGGCTTGGACCAGTCGGTATATGACGTGCTCGGGGCGGAAAAGGCCGTGCAAGCGTTCGTAAGTTACGGTTCGACGGCGCCCGACCAGGTGGCCCGGCAAATCGAAGTTTGGCGAAAAAAACTCGAAGGCGAAAAAGACAAGGGCTAGCAGCATGAAACGACCTCTTCGCAAGCTCCGCTGGTTCGCGATCGCCGCCTGGGCTCCGCTGGTGCTATTTGCCGCGGCGCCTGTCGTCCGGGCTCAAGACGACCGCGACGCCAAACCGCAGGCCGAGGCGACGCCGACGCTTCCGTCTCGGGCCGACGATCCCATCGTGCAAGCCTTGCTGGCCTCCAACCCGACGACGCCCGCGGAATTGGTCAAAGCCGCTGGAACGCTGTTGGAATTAGGGGCCCCGGACGAAGCTCACGCGCTGGTGAAGCAGTTGGCGGCCGAGAAGCTGGACGACCCGGCCTTGGCGGCTTTGGCCGCGCAATTCGGCACGACCCCGTTTTTGCAATTCGCCTTGATCGCCGAATTGCAGCCCGAAGGCCGGCAGATCGCCGACGCCGTACTGGCCGTCGCCGACCGGCAAGCGCGCGATCCGGCGAGGTTGGCCAAGCTGATTGGACAGCTCAAGGATCCGAACCCGGCCCTGCGCCGCGGCGTCATCGTACGACTGCGGTCGGGACGCGACAGCGCCATTCAAGCCCTGGTCGCCGTGCTGGCCGATGAAGGCCGGGCCGACGAGCACGCCGCGGTTCGCCAAGCGTTGGCAGGCTTCGGCGCCGATGCGGTCGGCCCCTTGCTGGCGCTCGTTCGGTCGGCGAAACCGGCCTTGGCGGTGCAAGCGATCCAAACACTCGAGGATCTCGGGCAGGCCGATCTCGCCATTCGCCTGCTGGGCCCCGCGTGGCGGGAAACGAGCGATCCGCAAATCCGCAGCGCCGCCCGCGAAGCGCTGGCGACGCTCTTCGGCCGCGTTCCCGACAGCATCGAGGCGGTGACGCTGCTCGCGCGTTTCGCCCGCTCGTATTACGACGACCGCCGGAAGCTCCATGCCGACATGGAGGGTCAGACGGTCGTTTGGAACTGGGACGCGGAAAAGGCTGCACTGGCCAGCGAGCGCGTTTCGGCGCGCCTCGCGGCACTCGATCTGGCCCGCGATCTGGCCGAAGCCGCCGCCGAATTGGCGCCGCGGAACCGCGGCGTGCGGCTGCTTTACCTGGGCGCGTTGGCGGAAGCCGCCGCCTATCGCACCGGCGTCGGGGCCGCGCTCGCCGCAGGGCCGGATACGGCCCAAGAGATTCTGGCGGATCAAGATTTGCGAGATATCGAGGCTTTATTGACGGAGAGTCTGGCCAGCGAGCATACGGCGGCTGCGACCGTGGCGGTGCAGGTTCTCGGACAGTCGGGCAAGGCGGAACTGCTCTATCGCCGGAGTCCCCAGCCGAGCGCCTTGATCGAAGTGGTGCGGCATCCCGATCGGCGACTGCGGATGGCCGCGCTGGCCGCCGTGTTCGCCTTGAAGCCGTCGAAGCCCTATCCCGGCTCGAGCTTCGTCGTCGAAGCGCTCGGCTATTTCGCCGGCTCGTTTGGCGCGGCGAAGGCTTTGGCCGCCGACGCGCGGCCGCTGGAAGTCGAGTTGCAGGCCGGCGCCCTGGCGGCGACGGGCTACGAGACCGAAGTCGCCACGACCGATCGCGAAGCGCTGGCTCAGGCCGTCGCATCGCCCGACATGGAGCTCGCCTTGATCGATTTCAACCTGGCGTCGCCCGTCTCGGGACAACTGCTCGAACGATTGCGCCGCGACAACCGCACGGCCCGCTTGCCGATCGGCATCGTGGCTTCGAGCGAAGATCTCGACGAGGCCGCGCGGCTGGCGCGGCGCGTGCCGCTGACGGCGGTCGTCATCCGCACGCAGGATCCCGGCGCGCTCAAGTTTCAAATCGATCAACTTTTCGAAAAGCTCGGCCGATCGGCGATCTCGGAGGAGGAGCGCCGCCAGCAAGCCAGCCAGGCGATCGCCTGGCTGTCGGAGATGACTGCGGCGCCGGGCGGGCTTTACAACCTGCGGCGGACCGAAGCGCCGCTGGCCGATGCCTTGTGGGATCCGCAGTTCGGGCCGCAAGCCGCCCGGATTCTGGCGACCTTGGGCACGCCGCGCAGCCAGAAGGCGCTGGTCGACCTGGCCAGTTTCGCGGCGCAGCCGCTCGAACTGCGCGAGGCGGCCTCGGCGGCGTTCGCCGCCAGCGTGGCCGACTACGGCCCGCTGTTGACGACCGGCGAAATCAGTCTGCAATACGATCGTTACAACCAAAGCGAAACCCAAGATCAAGCGACGCAAAAGGTGTTGGCCTCGATTCTCGACGTGGTCGAGGCTCGGGCCGTGGCGGACCAGGCGGACTGAATCGCGGCGCAGAAATCGAAGGAGCACCCACGGAGCGGAACGCGAGCGGCGCCGCGCGAACGCCTTTGCGGCGCGACGTGCGACGCGACGTGCGACGCGACCAACCCATGAGTTCATCTTATCGAGCTTTCGATCCTTTCGCGTCGGGGCCGCCGCTCGCCGGACTGATCGGCAACGGTCCCGCGATGCAGAAGGTCTACACGCGGACGCGCTTGGTGGCCCGCTCCAACGCCTCGGTATTGCTGTTGGGCGAAACGGGCACCGGCAAGGAACTGATCGCCAAGGCCATCCACCAGCTCAGTCCGCGCGGCAGCGGCCCGTTCGTTCGCGTGAATTGCGGCGCGCTTTCCGAAAGCTTGTTGGAAAGCGAACTGTTCGGCCACGTCCGCGGCTCGTTCACCGGGGCCATCGAAAACCGCACCGGTCGCTTCGAGGCCGCGCACACCGGTACGGTGTTTCTCGACGAGATCAACTCCACCACGCCGAAACTGCAAGTCAAGTTGCTGCGCGTGCTGCAAGAGCGCGAATTCGAACGCGTCGGCGACACGGCGACGATTCGCGTCGACACGCGCGTGATCGCCGCCAGCAACCGCGATCTGATGGACGAAGTCGAGGCCGAGCGGTTCCGCGAAGACTTGTATTACCGCCTAAACGTGGTGCCGGTTCACCTGCCGCCGCTGCGCGAGCGCCGCGAAGATATTCCCGAGTTGATCGGGCATTTTCTCACGATCTACAACGAGGCCAACGACCGCTACGTCGTACACATCGAGCCCAAGGCGATGGAAGCCTTGCAGGACTATCGCTGGCCGGGCAACGTGCGCGAGTTGCAGAACTATATCGAGCGGGCGGTGGTGCTGGCGCCGGGCGACGAGCTGAGTAGCGACCTGCTGCCCGAGGCCGTGCTGAACCCGCGGCGGCCGTCGGCCAAGCGTTTGACCGAGGCCGACGCCGAAACCCTGGCCTACGAACTGGTGCAACAAGGCATCAACGCCGCGGGCCCCAACTCGGAAGATTTGTACAATAAAATCGTCAACCGCGTGGAGCGCGAGCTGATCGCCCAGGTGCTCGTGGCTTGCGACAACGTGCAGATCAAAGCCGCCGCCCGGCTGGGCATCAACCGCAACACGCTGCACAAGAAACTCAAGGAATACGGCCTGGACGGCGCCGCGGACGGCCCCGAAGTTTAAGGAGAATGAGCCACGGATGGAACACGGATCGAACACGGATTCAACGCAGGGCTGGAACGCTGCGAGTGCTCACTCCGTCATCGATTGGAAGAAGTTGATTGAGAGCATTTGAAATGGAATGGGGTTCCCGACCGATGCTCGCTAACCCGTCATTTACTGATATCGACCACGGATGACACGGAGCGGCGAAGCCGCAACCAAAGTCGCTTTTCGCTCCGCGAAAAAGGCGCCTTTTTCGCGGAGCGAAAAGCGACTTTCTGGAGCCTGAGTTTGAATTTCCTGCCGCGAAACCCGGCTTGACCCTCAGGGCGAAATC
>DATKRK010000424.1:0-19109 GCA_035532215.1 Pirellulales bacterium
TCACGTCAGCTTAAGCGTTCGCGCCGGAACAAGACAGAGAACAAGACGGCTTAAGAAATGCGCCTTCGAACGAGACGAGCCAAGCTTTCACTGGCTCTCCCCTGACGCTCGAAACTGGCTCCGATTTCCCGCTCGGTCCCAGCCCATTTGAAAGAACCCTTTCTTCGTTTGGTCCTTGCGTTTTTCGAGGCGCCGCCGGGCAATAAATGTTCGTTTGCGAGCAGGATCGAACACGAGACGTACGTTGGCCGTGGGGCGGCCTTCCAGGCCGTCGGCCAAAGACGGCCTGGAAGGCCGCCCCACAAGCCCGCCCCGCGGCGTTTGACCGCCGACAACGCCTGAGCGTTACGCCATCCCAAAGGAAATATATTGCGAGTCCGTATCGCCCTCGGCGTCGCTCGCCGTCACGGTCTCATTGCCCGTGTAGTACGGGCCGCTGGTGAGCACATCAAAGCTGAAATTGCCGGAACTGTCGGGCGTGGTGGAACCGTTGGCCGTGCCGCTGTACGAGATAGTCGTGGTCGATAGGTCGCCGCCCGAAACGGTCCCCGTGATCTCCCAAAACCCGTTGCCCATGTAACTCGCGATCAGATTGCTGATCGTGAGCGGCGCCGTCTCGGTCGTCTGGCTGACGGTCGTCTGGCTGACGGTCGTCTGCGCGGGGCTGGAGGTTTGATTCCAGACGTCCGTGGCCGTAGCCGTGACCGTTCCCGAGCCCGACGGTTGCGCCGTCAGGCTGAAGGCGCCGCTGGAGCCAGTGGTCACGGTTCCGCTGACCACGCCCGAGAGGCTCACCGAGGCGCCGCCGGGCGTCATATCCGACACCGTGCCGGAAATCGTCACCGTCCCGTCCATGTTGTCCTGCGGCGGGTTAAGGCTGCACGACGGGACCGGAGTCGCTGAGGGTCGCCGTGGCGGGCTGCGAGACGGCGCCCCACACGTCGCTCGTCGCGGCGGTGACGTCGCCGAGGCCGGAGGCCAAGACGACGAAGCTGAACTTGCCCGAGGCGTCGGTCGTCGCCGATCCCGACGCTATGCCCGAGAAGCTCACCGTCAGTCCCGCGGGCGATTCGTCCAGCACGCTGCCCGAGAGCAGCACGTTCGTGCCGTTACCCGTCGGGGAGACCGTGAAGTTTTGGATCACGGGCGCGGCGTTTTCGATGGGCGTTTGCACCGCCGACGACGACAAGCCTGTGCCGGCGTCGGTGGCGACGGCCTGCTCCGTTCCCAACTGGGCGGCCGGCCCCGTGTAGGAGAAATCGCCCGCCGAATCGACCGCGACGTTGGTCGTGATCGGGCCGCTGATCGCCACCGAAAGGGCGCCGGCGTTGGGATCGAAATCGGAGACGTGCCCCGAAATGTTGACGTCGTCGCCGCTGCCGACGGCGGCGGACAGCATGTCGATCACCGGGGCGGACGACAATACATAACGTTTTTCCAGCGAATCGAATCGGCGCAGCGCCGGCTTACAGCGCCGGCTTACAGCGCCGGCTTGCAGCGGCGAGACTGAGGACGGCGAGACTGAGGACGGCGAGACTGAGGACGGCGGAAGGAAAACAAGCGCGCAAAATCCATCTTAGGAACTCCCTGGAAATAGCCGGGAACGAACGGGCCCTGCAGACTCGAACGGCGCCCCGGCGACGCAGCGCAGAAGATCTGCCCGCGGGGCTGCAACTTGCAGCGCCGCTCAGGAAGACGGGTGCGGAAACCGCCTGGGCTAAGCCCGGCGATCAATGCGTCGCCGGTTATGCAATCGAGATCGCGGGCGATAGCCCGACACGGAATTGTGAAGAACTTCGTGAGTTTTTCGGCCGCGGAGAAGTGCAACGTTTCCCGGCAGGCGGCAAGTCAACTCGATCACGAAAACGGCCGGCAAGCAGCCGATCCGTCAAGCCATTTGCGTCGAGGATCAAATGAGCGAGTCCAGGGGCTTGCCCTCGTTGTACTACATATCTTTCACTCAAAGACTCGACCAGCGGGACTTTTTACCTAGCCCAGGCGTTTACGCCTCAGTATTACCCACAATTTACAATCCTTCGTTGCGCGAGGCGGCGACCGTTTGGCGCCGGTGATCGGAATGTTGAGCGTGTTGGCGGTTCGTTTGCTGCAACTGAAGACGGTAGCGCGTCGCGATCCCGAGCAAAAGGCCGCCCAAGTCGTCCCTCGCCAGTGGCTGGCCGCCGTCCGGCTGCTGCTGAAAAAGCGCGAGCCGATCAAGACGGTGCGCGAGTTCTTCCGCGGCCTGGCCCAACTCGGCGGTTTCTTGGGCCGCAAGAGCGACGGCGAACCCGGCTGGCAAACCATTTGGGGCGGCCTCGAAAAATTGCTGCTCTGCCTTCGCGGCGCGGCGGTTTTGGAAAAAATGCGGGGTAATACTGACGCGTAAACGCCTGGGCTAGATAAAAAGTCCCGCTGGCCGACTCTTCGGCTGAAAAATGTGTAGAACAGCAAGGCGCGAGCCCCTGGACGGCGCTATGAATCGCTCCCATCTCCACATCTCCTCCGCATCCCCCTATCCCCTTCAAGTAAGCTTGAAGTCGGACAGAGCAGCGATCTACTGCAGCACGCGCAACTGCTCGGGGGCGATCACCTGGTTCAGGCTGCCGGAACGCAAACCTTCCAGGTCGAGCGTGATGAATTTGAAGCCGAGGGCGCGAAACTCGCGAGCCAGCGCCTCGCGCACTTCGGGCGACGCGAGCCGCGAGACTTCCGACAGCGGCGCCTCGACCCGGGCCAGATCGCCCTTGTGATACCTCACCCGCACCTCGCGCAGGCCCAGAGAGCGCAAGAACTGCTCGGCCCGGTCGACCATCGCCACCCGCTCAGCGGTCGCTTCTTCGCCATAGGCGATGCGGCTGCTCAGGCACGGGCTGGCCGGCTTATCCCAAACCGGCAATTGCCAATGGGCGGCCAAGGCCCGCACGTCGGCTTTGGTGAATTCGCACTCCAACAGCGGGCTGCACACCGCGTGTTCGCCGGCGGCCTGCATGCCCGGCCGATGATCGCCGCGATCGTCAAGATTGGCGCCGTTGACGATTACCGCCACGCCCAACTGTTCAGCCAAGCCCTCGAGCTGTGTATACAGCTCGGTCTTGCAGTGGTAACAACGGTCGGGGGCGTTGCGGCGATAATCGGGGTTGTCGAATTCACCAGTCGCGAGCACGCGGTGGCGAATGCCGATCTGCCGGGCGAGCGATTCAGCCTCGGCCAACTCCCCTGAAGCCAGACTGGAACTGACGCCCGTCACGGCCAAAGCGCGGTCGCCCAGGGCCAATTGGGCCGCCTGGGCCGCCACCGTGCTGTCGACGCCGCCCGAAAACGCCACCGCACAACTGCCGTAACCGGCGAGCACGGCCAGCAGCCGGTCTCGCTTGGCGCGCAGCTCCGCGGGCAGTTCGGCGGGCAGTTCGGCGGGCAAGTCGGGCATGATTTAAAAATCCTCCACCGCAATGCCGTGGCAACGCGGTTTTCGAGAGCCCGCATGTCAAAATGTGGGCGCCGTGATCCCGGGTTGTGTGATCCGTCCGCTGGTTCCGGAACGCAAGTTCCGGGCGTCGGCTATACACGCGGCCGGGTTCGTAAATTAGGCGCCCAGCGGACTTTCTTATCGGCTCCCCAAAATTGTGCGTTGGCAGCACGAACATGGCAGAGGACTGCAGGTATGATATCGTTCGAGCCCCAGCGCGGCAAGGCGACGGGCGGAGGGGTGTGATTTTGGATTTTGGATTTTGGATTCGACAATAGGGGGATAGCTACCCGCCTAACCCGGATTATTCATCAGCCCAGCTATTACTTGACAAATCGCTCCATACAAACCCGAAGCGCCAGCGAGGTAAGTGCCTTGCTCCGCCTCGCTTGCGCTTCGGGTTGGTGTGGGCTGATGAATAATCCGGGCTAACCCGCGGTCCCTGCCACGCAGGCATTGTTCCCAAATCGCTGGTTTTTCCAATCCAAAATCGAAAATCCAAAATCACTCCGACATCCGCTTGATCTCGTCGCGAATCCGGGCGGCTTTCTCGAATTGCTCCTCAGCCACGGCTTCGGCCAATTGGCGGCGAAGGTTATCGAGCGGGCTAGGAACGACCGGGGGCAAGCGCTTCACGGCCTGAGCCTGCACCTCGTCGCGCCAATGCCGCAATTGCGAAAGCTCCTGGCATTGATCGGCTTGGTCTGTCTGGTCGTATTCCTCGAGAAACCGTTCGATCCCGCGGATCCCGGCCTCGATGGCCGTCAAGGCCGCGTCGAGCACGCCGATCTCAACTAGCGGGGTGGCGACGGCCCGCGTGTGCATCAGCGTGACGTAGGGCCGCCATTGGTCGAAGCGACGCTTGTCTTCTTCATGCCGGGCGTGCTCGCGCACGAACTGGAACAACCGCAGATTGCGGTTCGTGTCGCGGGCGCACAGCTCGTAGCGCTGCAGATGCCAGAAGCTCAGATAGCGATGGTAATACTGAACGCCCTCGCGCAGCAGGCGTTCGCAGGCGACCGCATCGAGGCGGAACGGGGGGGAGTCAGGATTCAAGGCTTCGTATTCCTGTTGCCGTTGGCGATAGTATTCGAGCCACGAGGCGTGGTTTTCCGGGCGTTTGCCGTCGGGCCGCCCGTCGAGTTCCATCTGCAACAACCCAAGATCGAGCCGCAATTGGATCTTGTCGCGGCCGTCGTCCCCCTTGACGATCCGCACCTGCACCTCGCCGGGCTCGAAATCCCATCCGTCCAAGATGTGGGAGATATCCCGGGACACTCGCAGCTCGCCACCTGACAGTAGGTCAGGCTTTCTAGCCTGACGGGCGTCAGGCTGAAAAACCTGACGTGTGCTTGACTTTTTGTCAGGCTGGAAAGCCCGACCTACGTTGTTCGTCAGGCTAGAAAGCCCGACCTACTCCGTTTGTCAGGCTAGAAAGCCCGACCTACTCTGTTCGTCAGGCTGGAAAGCCCGACCTACGCATGGCTCGCGACGCTCAGTCGTTGCCGTCGCGAATCAAAGGCTCCATGGTCTTGGTGTTTCGTTCGACGGCCAGCACGATCGTCCGCTGTTCGAACCCGTCGCGGCTGCAGGCGACGGCCGGAATCACCTGCCGGCAATTCGGCATGCTAAAGCGGACCGTGAACGTGCCGTCGGGCCTGAGCTTGACCGGTTCGCCTTGCAGCGTGACGTGGGCGCCGGGGTCGGTCACGCCGTAGACGATCAATTCGGCGTCGACTTCGAAGTTGAAGTCGCGTTTCTTGGGCAGCAAGCCCTCGACGCCGGCGCCATAGCGAGTGACCATGGGCGAGCCCATCGGGCGGCGGAGGCGTTCTTCGAACAGCTCTTGCAGTTCGGCGCTGGGGCCTTCGGGGGAATAACCGCCGCTCATGGCGTAAATCTTGTCGAAATCTTCCGCCACTTCGCTCCAGTTCTCATCGATCGCGTCGCTCGAACCGGCCTTGGGGGTGGTTACGACGTTGCTGCGGGCCAAAACGAAAAACTTGCCGCTGGGGGCCAAGTAGCCGATGTCGATCCGGTAGCTTTTCGGCGGATCGTTGACGTCGATGTACCAATTGTTGACGCCGCCGTGAATCTCGATGTCGCGGACCAGTGTTTCGGCCGAACTTGTCGTGGCGCCGCCGGAGACTTCCAGAACCCGCAAGACGGGCTTGGCGGCGTGCCATTCCTGGCTCAAGGCGGCTTCGGCGCGTTCGACGCCTTGACGCGTCAGCTCCCAGTAGGCGTGCAACCAATAGGGGCCTCGCACCATGACCACCAGGCGGTCTTTGGTCACGTGATGCGACTTGCCGTTGACGGTCATCCCGGCGAGGTTTTTCGAGTGGCTGAGCTTCGCCTTGGCTTGCTCCAAACGTCGCAACGCATGGGGGCTTTTGGTCTTGCGGGGCGGCGCCGCAACGGATGGGACCGCAGCGGATGGGGCCGCGTGAGTCGTTTTGGCGGCGCCGTTGGTCTTGCTGGCGCCGTTGGTCGCCGTCGCCTTGTGACGGACGTTGACCGACGCGGCGGAATTTGCCTGTCGCGATGGGGTCGTCCGGGCTACGGCCGAACGCCGGCTGGCGGCGACCTTTTGCTTGAGCTTGCCTTTGGCGGCGGCGCTCTTCGCGGCTCGGACCAAGGCTTGCACCAACTGGTCTTTGCGCATCGAATGCCAGCCGTGAACGCCGCGGCGTTTGGCCATTTGGGCCAAATCCTTCATCGTGTAGCCGTTGAGGCTCTCTGTAGTCATCAATGGACTTCTCCGGGCTGCCAACCTGTATAGCGCCGCCAAGCTCGGCGTTTGGGTTTCGCTCCTACGTCGTCCTTGACGCCTACACTCACAGCGGCTTTTGCCCGCGCGACGATTTCTGCCGCTACTCTTGCCGCACCTAAACCAGGAGCAAGTAAGCGAATCAATGCTCCTGGCAAGCCCATTCTTAAGAGGGACCATTCTTAAGAGGGAGGGACCAGCCGACGCCGTCATTCTCCGCACCTTGCCAAGCCATCGGCTACAGGCGTTCACCCTATGAACTTCAAGCCACAGGATACCAGCCACGATGCGAAGAATTTCGACAATTTCAAGTCTAACCAGCGCGCACGCAAAACGCAACGACTTAAGACCCAAAAGCGGAGGCGCCTCAGACATGCGTCGAAAGTCAAATGTTATTTCATAATAAGGAGTTGCGCAACAAGAGAGGGTAAAAATATGAAATTCTGGTTGGTTTGGATCATGCGGGTCAAGACGGGCTAGCTCAACACCGCCCCAGGTAGCGTCTGAAAGCGACAAGTCGAGCTGCCATCACCCCGATCTCGGCGCAGCGTTGCCTTCGTAACGCATTCTCATGGAATTATTTACGACGATGATCCGACTTTGTGAAAAAAAACACGAATTTACCGCTCCAGTCCGTTGACACTCCCTAACGGCTCCGTTAGATTGGCCGCTTCCAAGCTGCCGCCCGGAGAATTGGCTTGAAAATGGGCTTGTTGCTACGGCCTGTTCATCCAGGCGGGCTGGGCGCAGCAACTGGCTGTGGCGCAGGCGCTTAAGGCGTACCTTCAAAGCGTTGCGTCGGGGCGCCGCTCGATGCGTCTGGCGGCTGCTGGGCCTTGTTGGACGCATGGGCCTCGGCGAGTTGGCTTGTGGATACTCCGCCCGAACGACCTTCGCCGACCGCTGAAGCGATGGAGTGGGTGTCCAGGATTTTGGCGGTCGCGGCGGTGATGGTCTTGCCTGGCTTGGCCGGCGGGTGGCTTGACAAGCGTTGGGGGACCGGGTTTTTGGGGCTGGCGGGGTTTGCGGTTGGCGTGGTCTCCGGAATCGCCTATTTGCTGGCGATCACCAGGCAGCCGCCGACGCAATCAAAGAAATAGATCGAAAACCAGGTCTGGCAACGGTGAGCGAGTCTTCCGCAACTCATGTCGCGCGACGGTCTTCGCCGAGCTTGGCGACGGCCTGTTTGCTGCTGACGGCGGCCGCCGTTCTGGCGGGCGTCGCGGCGGGCTGGTTTGCCTATGTTCGCCAAGGCTCGGCGGGGGTTGTAGCGGTTGCCGTGGCCGACGCGACTTGTTGGCTGGCTGCGATGGCGGCGCTCGTGTTGGCCGGCAGCTTGCGAAACACGCCGCACGCTGTCGGCGGAATTCTCGGCGGCACGCTCGTGCGGATGCTGGCGCCTTTGGCGGTCGGGTTGGGCTGCCGCCTGGCCGCGCCTGAATTGTTTCGGGTCGGCTTGCTCGGTTGGATGGTGATTTTCTTTCTGCTGGCGCTGGCGGTCGAAACGCTGCTCTTGGTCGGCGTCGTTCGGTCGTCGCGAGCCGCTCTAGGCGCGGCCTGGAAAGGGAGATAGCGCATGGCCGATCCAATCTTACACATCAAAGACAGTTACTTCTTCGAAGTGCCGAAATTCATGTGGAGGCGCCACTTCGAGGGCCGCGAGCAAGTGCAGGAGCACTTCTCGTTCATTCCGCACTTGGTGAGCGACCATCCGCGCGCGACGGTGGCCGATTTCAATCGCGCATTGTCGGGGAAAATCGTCATCCCGCAGCCATTCGCGACACTAAAGAACCTGCACGATAAGGAATCGGGGTTCGGAATCTCCAAGTTCATGGTCTTGGAGGTGCTTGCCGGCGTCATTTTGGTGTTCGCCTTTTCCCGCATCGGCAGTCGTATGTCCACGAGCCTCGTACCTCGCGGCAAGTTGTGGAACTTGCTTGAGGCGATGGTAGTCTTCGTGCGAGATCAGATTGGCAAACCGGCAATGGGCGAGCATGAAGCGGAGCGATTTGCCCCTCTCCTCTGGACGATGTTCTTTTTCATCTTGACATGCAACTTGTTCGGGATGCTGCCATGGATGGGCGCGCCTACCGGCTCCTTTGGCGTCACGCTTGCACTGGCATGCGTCACCTTTGCTACGACTTTGACTGCCGGCATCAAGCAATTCGGCATTCTCGGCTTCTGGAAGAACCAAGTGCCGCACATGGACTTGCCGCTCGTTCTGTCTCCACTGAAGTTGATGATCTTCTTGATCGAAGTCGCCAGTCTTTGCATCAAGCACCTCATCCTCAGCGTGCGTCTGCTGGCAAACATGTTCGCCGGACACGTCGTGCTCTTGGGTATTATTGGACTCATCGCGCTGGCAGCTCATCAAAGCTGGGGGCATTGGCTCCTTGTGACGTTCATCAGCGTGATAAGCGCGACGTTGTTTAGCATCCTGGAGCTGTTTGTCGCCTTTCTGCAGGCGTATGTGTTCGCATTTTTGTCGGCGCTGTTTATTGGCGCTGCGGTTCACCACCACTAGTGCCGCGGCCTCGATTGCTTACCCTACCCTGTTCTTGAAACACGATCTAACTAAACCAAAGGAGAATAATTGTGACGAAGTTGGCTAGAGTTTTGGCCTTAGTGTCGGTGATTGCACTGCTCGTGGTGACGCCCGCCATGGCGCAGGAGGGCGCAGGAGGCGGCGCCGGAGGCGGCCCCGCCGCCGGTAAGCCTTGGACGCTGATCAATCTGACGGCAGCCCTCGGTTGTGGTTTGGTCGTGATTGGCGCGGGGTACGGCATCGGTCGTCTAGCGGCTTCGGCGGTCGAGAGCATGGCCAGGCAGCCCGAGGTCGCTGGAAATATCCAGACGGCCATGATTATTGCGGCCGCTCTGATTGAGGGCTTCACCTTTTTCGCATTGTTTATCTGCTGGCAGCAGGTCTAACCTGATATGGCGTGCTGTAAACGTCGGTCGCCGAGGCGATGTCGCATGAAATCCCATCTGTTCCGTGTGTGTGTAGCGATCGTTTTCGTTGCTTTCTGTGGTACGCGCGCCCCTGGTTTTCAGGGCGAATCGGGCGCCGGTGCCATGAAGCACGAGCCAACCGATGCGGCCCATGACGAGCACCTAGAGCATATCGGAGTGGAAGGCGCAAACGACAAAGCGGACGAGATCAAGGGTGACCTGGCGATCTTTACCTTCGTGGTGTTTCTCCTGCTGCTGGGAATCCTCTGGAAATTCGCCTGGGGGCCGATCTCAACGGGCCTGGAAAGACGCGAGCACCGCATCGCCGAGCAGATCGCGGCCGCCGAACGCAGCCACCAGGAAGCCAAGGCGATGCTGGCCGAGTACGAACGCAAGCTGGCCGCGGCGCACGACGAAGTGCGGGCGATTCTGGACGAAGCCCGGCGCGACGCCGAGCACACGCACCGGGAAATCCTCGAAAAGGCAAAGGCCGAAGCCGCCGCCGAGGCCGCTCGCGCCAAGCACGACGTCGAAACGGCCCGCGACCAGGCGCTCAAGGAGTTGGTCGAAACCAGCGCCAACCTGGCCGTCGATCTGGCCGGCCAGATTCTCAAGGCCAGGCTCAGCCCGGCCGACCATTCGCAACTGATCGCCGACGCGCTCGCCAAGTTCCAGCCTCAGCACGTAAGCAGCAACTGATCGCCCAGCCATGCCTGATTTCGACGAAGAACAGTTCTCGGCGGCCATTCAAGGCGCCGAAATCGACCCTGCCGCGCACCAAATCTCGACGGTGTACGCGCGGGCCCTGTTGGCGGCGACCGAAAAGGCGGGCCAGTCGGAGGAGGTGCTCGACGAGTTCCGCGCCGTGCTCCGCGACGTGCTTAGCCGCTATCCTCACATCGACGACATCCTGGCCTCGGGCATGATCTCCAGCGAGGAAAAGGCGGCGATGGTCGACCGCGCCTTCGCGGGCCGGGTTTCGCCCATCTTTTCGAACTTTCTCAAGGTTGTGACCGGGCACGGCCGCGGTCGCTATCTCAAAGCGATCTATTTCGCTTTTAGCGATCTCCTCGACCAGCTTCGGGGCCGCATCCGCGTCCAGGTGACGACCGCCGCGCCGCTGAGCGACGACCAGGCCCAACACATCGCCGGCCAGTTGCGCGGCGTCTTGTCGGCCGAGCCCAAATTGCAGCGGAAGGTCGATCCCGGCCTGGTGGCCGGCGTCGTGTTTCGCATCGGCGACACCGTCTACGACGGATCGGTCTCCACGCAGTTGGAGCGGATCCGATCTCAAATGATCCATAGGAGCGTCCATGAAATTCAACGCCGACGAGATCGCTTCGGTACTCCAGCAGGAAATTGAGCAATACGACTCGAAGATCGACGTGCGCGAAGTCGGGCGCGTCTTGGAAGTCGGCGACGGCATTGCGCGCGTCTACGGTCTGTCGGGCGTGATGGCCGGCGAAATGGTCCGTTTCGCCAACGGCGTGACCGGGTTGGCCTTCAACCTCGAAGAGCACTCGGTCGGAGTGATCATTCTCGGCGACTATCTGGCGATCAACGAGGGCGAAGAAGTCCGCAGCACCGGCGAACTGCTGAGCGTGCCCGTGGGCGACGCCGTGATCGGCCGCGTCGTCGATCCGCTGGGCAATCCGCTCGACGGCAAGGGCCCGATCGTGACCAGCGAGCGCCGCCCGGTCGAAACGATGGCGCCCGGCGTGGCCGAACGCCAGCCGGTCCGCGAGCCGATGCAAACCGGCATCAAGGCCATCGACGCCATGACGCCGATCGGCCGCGGCCAGCGCGAGTTGATCATCGGCGACCGCAAGACCGGCAAGACGGCGATCGGCATCGACGCGATCATCAACCAGAAGAATTCCGGCGTGAAGTGCTTCTACGTGGCCATCGGACAGAAGGAATCGACCGTGGCCACCGTGGTCGAGGCCTTGCGCAACCACGGGGCCATGGACTACACGACCGTGATCATGGCCGGGGCCAGCGATCCGGCGCCGCTGCAATACGTGGCGCCCTACGCCGGCACCGCGATGGCCGAATTCTTCATGTACAAGGGCGAGCACGCCTTGATCGTCTACGACGACTTGTCGAAGCAGGCCGTGGCCTATCGCCAGCTTTCGCTCTTGATGCGTCGCCCGCCGGGCCGCGAGGCGTATCCCGGCGACGTGTTTTATTGCCATAGCCGGTTGCTCGAACGATCGGCCAAGCTCAGCGACGCGCTGGGCGGCGGCTCGCTGACCTCGCTGCCGATCATCGAGACGCTGGAAGGCGAAGTCTCGGCGTACATTCCGACGAACGTGATTTCGATCACCGACGGGCAGATTTATTTGCAGCCCGACTTATTCTTCGCCGGCCAACGACCGGCCATGAACGCCGGCATTTCGGTCTCGCGCGTGGGCGGCGCCGCCCAGATTCCGGCGATGAAAAAGGTCGCCGGCGGGTTGCGGCTGGACTTGGCCGCTTTTCGCGAATTGGAGGCCTTCGCCCAGTTGGGCACCGACCTCGACGCAGAAACACAGTCGCGGCTCGATCGCGGTTACCGCATGATCGAGTTGCTCAAACAGGGCCAGTACCAGCCAATGGACGTGACCGACGAAGTGCTCAGCATCTATGCCGGCACCCGCGGCCATCTCGACAAGATTCCGCGCGAGCGAGTCGCCGAATGGGAAAAGGATTTCTTGACCTTCATCCACGAGCAGAAGTCGGAAATTCGCAGCAAGATCGAAACGACCAAGAAGCTCGACGACGACACGGCGGCGGCCTTGGAAGCGGCCATCGCCGAGTTCCAAAAACAATTTGCAGGCAAGAAAGAGGCGGCGACCGCGAAGGTCTAATCATGGCTAAAGCCCGCGCTCTCGATAAACGCCGCAAGTCGATCAAAAATATCCGCAAGATCACGCGGACGATGGAATTGATCGCCACCGCCCGCTTCAAAAAAGCGATGGACCGGGCCAGCGCGGCCACGGCCTACACCAAGCGCATCACGGCGCTGGTGGCCGATTTGGCCCACGCCGGCTTGGAAGTCAGTCATCCGTTGCTCGAAGGGCGCAGCGAGACCAAGCACGCCACGCTGTTGGTGCTGACCGGAAACCGCGGCTTGTGCGGCGGCTACAACTCGAACGTGCAGCGCGCCGGACTGGCCCGCTACAAGGAACTGCAGCAGGCCGAGCCGCGAGTCACGCTGGAGGTCTCCGGCAAACGCGGCATTTCGGCCTTCCGTTTTCGAGAGATCACGCCCGAGGTCGCGTACACGCACTTCGAAGACAAACCGTCGTACGAAGAAGTCGAGTTGCTGGCCAATCGCTATCTCGACGACTACGCCACCGGCAAGCTCGACCGACTGGACGTGGCCTACACTCGCTTCGAAGGGATCGCCCGGCAGATCGCCACGGTCGAGACGCTGCTGCCGTTGGGCGCGCTGACCGGCGCCGAAGCGACCGAACATGAGCCCGGCCAGACCGGGCAATCGCAATACGAATTCCTGCCGTCGGCCGAGAGCATTTTGGAAGAGGTGGTGCCGACCAGTTTCCGGATCAAACTGTTCAAGTGCTTTCTGGACGCGGCCGTCAGCGAGCAGATCGCCCGCATGGTGGCCATGAAGGCGGCCACCGAGAATGCGGACAAAATCATCAAGCAGTTGTCGATGACCTACAATCGCGCCCGGCAGAGCCAGATCACCGGCGAAATCATGGAAGTGCTCGGCGGCGTCGAGGCGCTGAAGGGTTGATCTTCTGCGATAGAACAGGTGGCTGAGACCGCCAGAAGAAGAAACGCTTTTTAAAAGGGGATGTGGGGATGCAGAGGAGATGAGGGGATAGGAACCAGAGAGTTTTCCGACGATGGAACCAGCGCCGCTAGCGATAGCCGAGCGTTGGGGACTTACGGGTTCCTCTTCTCTGTTCTCGAAAGATTTTCGAATTCGCAACGAGTCGAAGCTGCTTTCACGAACCGGAACAGAGAAGAGGAACCCGTAGCCCTTGCGGTTGTGGGAAGAAACAGATCTGTCGATCGCTTTTAGCCTGAACGCCACGCAGTTTGATCTACCCTCTGAATTCTTATCCCCTTATCTCCTCCCCATCCCCACATCCCCTTTAAAAAAAGCCGCAAGCAAACCACGAGTTTTTCAAGCAAAGCATCATCATGGTAACGACCAGCCCACACGCAATCGGCGGCAAGAATATCGGCCGCGTCACGCAGATCATCGGCTCGACGTTCGACGTCGAGTTTCCTCCGCACAGCCTCCCGGCGATTTACAACGCGGTCAAGATTTCGTCGGAGCACAAGGGCATCAAGCTGAATCTGGTCGGCGAGGTGCAGCAGCACCTGGGCGGCGGCCGCGTGCGCTGCGTCGCCTTGGGCGGCACCGACGGCATGATCCGCGGCCAGGAGTGCGTCGACACGGGCAGCCCCGTGAAGGTGCCTGTGGGCAAGGCCACGCTGGGCCGCGTATTCAACCTGATCGGCGAGCCGGTCGACGGCCGCGGCCCCGTGGCGGCCGACGAATATTGGAGCATCCACCGCGACGCCCCGCCCATCACCGACCTGTCGACCAAGACCGAGTTGTTCGAGACGGGCATCAAGGTGATCGACCTGTTGGCGCCGTTCGTCCGCGGCGGCAAGGCGGGCTTGTTCGGCGGGGCAGGGCTGGGCAAGACGGTGATCCTCACCGAACTGATCGCCCGCATCGCCAGCGCCCACGGCGGTTACTCGGTGTTCGCGGGCGTCGGCGAGCGGACCCGCGAAGGGACCGACCTGTGGCTGGAAATGCAGGAAGCCAAGATCGGCGACACGGGCCGCAGCGTGATCGAGCAAACCTGCATGGTCTTCGGCCAGATGAACGAACCGCCCGGCGCCCGTTTGCGCGTAGCGTTGTCGGCGTTGACGATGGCCGAATACTTCCGCGACACCACTGGGGCCGACACGCTGTTGTTCATCGACAACATCTTCCGCTTCTCGCAAGCCGGCTCGGAAGTGTCCGCGTTGTTGGGCCGCATGCCTTCGGCCGTGGGTTATCAGCCGACGTTGGCCACGGAAATGGGCGCCTTGCAGGAGCGGATCGCGTCGACCTCCAAGGGCGCCATCACCTCGGTGCAGGCCGTGTACGTGCCCGCCGACGACCCGACCGACCCCGCGCCGGCCACGGCGTTCGGCAACCTCGACGCGTTCTTGTACCTCGAGCGCTCGATCAGTGAAAAGGGCATTTACCCGGCGGTCGATCCTTTGGCTTCGTCGAGCCGCATTCTCGACCCGCAGTACGTCGGCGAGCGGCACTATGCCATCGCCCGCCGCGTGCAGCGCACGCTGCAGCGTTACCGCGAGTTGCAAGATATCATCGCCATCTTGGGCGTCGACGAACTCAGCGAACAAGACAAGCTCGTCGTGCACCGCGCTCGCCGCATGGAACGCTTCTTGTCGCAGCCGTTCCTCGTGGCCGAGGTCTTCACCGGCAAGCCCGGCGAAATTACGAGCCTGAGCGACACGATCCGCAGCTTCGAGGAAATTGCCGACGGCAAGTGGGATCACCTGCCCGAGAGCGCCTTCATGTACGTCGGCCCGATCGAGCAGGCCGAAGAGCAAGCCAAGAAGCAGCAGCAGAAGTAGGCGGCAGGCAGTAGGTAGCATGTAGGGGGAACACGCGCGCCCCGAATCGAAAATCCAAAATCGAAAATCCAAAATCCCGCATGGCCGAACAACACGCCGAACACGCCGCCCCTCACTCCGACGGCAAGCGAATCCGACTGGTGGTCGTGACGCCCGAGACGACTCTGCTCGATGAGTTGGCGGAGTTCGTCGCCTTGCCGCTGTTCGATGGCGAGATCGGCATCGCGCCCTTGCACAGCCCGATGATCGGCCGGCTCGGCTTTGGCGAGATGCGGGTGACGGCCGGCGGCTGCGCGACGCGATATTACGTCGACGGCGGCTTCGTACAGGTCGTCGACAACGTGGTTTCGGTGCTGACCAACCGCGCCCTGCCGGCCTCGCAACTCGACGCGGCCATGGCTCAAGAGCAACTGCAATCGGCTCGCCAGCGTCCCGCGAACACGGCCGAGTTGATGGCCATCCGAGACCGGGCCGAACTGCAGGCCCGGGCGCAAATGCGCGTCGCACGTCGCGCGGGGTAGATCAGGCTTTCCAGCCTTTAGCGCGGCGATCGGGCGAACCGCCGACGCGGCCAGCCTCGACTCCTTCGTCAGCATCCCAATCGCCATCGATGCGAAAGCTGCCGGCTCCGCAGTGCAGCGCGCCGCTGGCGCAGGTAGAATGCCGATGTGCGAAATGTCCGCGACCTGGAGGAGGTGTGATGGCGCGCCCGGTTGACAAGATCACGCTAAAAGGGTTTAAGTCTATTGAAGCCCTCGAGGATTTCAGGCTTCACAATCTCAATGTCCTAATCGGCGCCAACGGTGCGGGCAAGAGCAACTTCGTCGATTACTTCAGAATGCTTCGGGCTATGGCAGACGAAGCATTCCAAAAGTACGTCTTGGAAGCCGGGGGCAGCGATGGCTTTCTCTTCCTTGGCCCTAAGACAACGAGAGAGATCTTCTCACGAATCGAATTCGGGCAAAACTCATACGAACATGTTCTGCAACCTACAGCCGGGGGCTCGCTGTTGATAGCATCGGAGACGACTGGATATAAAAATAGCAAGAGCACTTCGTCCAGTCGCCAAGAGTCGATTCTGAAATCGATTAAAGACGAGAAAAGCTACAGAAATCCGGGATTCGCCGGCGTCGGTCACTATGTTTATGACTCCGTGTCAAGCTGGACGGTCTATCATTTTCATGATACGAGCGCACTCGCCCCGATGCGTCGCGACCAATCTCTGCGCGATTGGGAACGATTCCGGCACGATGCGTCGAACGTCGCGGCGTTTCTATTGCATCTGAAAGAGGAAGAAGAAGGAAGCTACGAACTGATTCGTGACACGGTGCGACTAATCGCACCGTTCTTCGACGACTTCCTTCTCCGACCGCAAAAGAGGGGAGCCAATGAGCAGGTTCGTTTGGAATGGCAGCAGAAAGGCAGCGACTTTCCGTTTCAGCCGAACCAGCTTTCTGACGGGACGATCCGGTTTATCTGCCTTGCGACCGCGCTTTTGCAACCCCAGCCACCGGCGACAATCGTCATCGACGAACCTGAGCTAGGACTTCATCCCTACGCAATCTCGATGTTGGCTGACCTGATTGAGTCTGCGGCAGAACGTACGCAGGTCATTGTTTCGACGCAGTCGCCGACGCTCCTTGACTACTTCGAGCCTGACGAGATCGTGGTCGTCAGCCGCCAGCAGGGGCGATCGACTTTTCAGCGTCTTGACGCCGAGGCCCTGCGCACATGGCTTGAAGATTACTCCGTCGGAGAGCTCTGGCAGAAGAACGTAGTTCGGGGGGGCCCGACCAATGAATGAGCTGGTGGTCATCGTGGAAGGCGAAACCGAGCAAACTTTCGTTCGCGATCAGTTGGCCGGGTATCTCGCGTTGCATGGTACTGCGTCCTGGGCGGTGCTTCCCGGCAGGAATCGCAAGCGTGGCGGCGTCAAGAAGTGGGAAGTTGCCCGGCAGGACATTGCCCGCACCCTCAAGGAAGGCCGGTATTGCACAACGATGATGGATTTTTATGCGATGCCCGATGACTGGCCGGGCCGAGTGAATGCCAGGTCTCTCGCGTGGGCCGAGCGAGCGTCGCACGTTGAGGCCAAGCTTCTGGAGGACATTGTTGGGGTAATGGGAAAAAAGTTCAGTCCGCAGTTCTTTATTCCCTACGTCCAACTGCATGAGTTCGAGGCGCTGGCATTCGCCGATGTGGGCGTTCTGACGTCGGTTGTTGCGCCGCTGAGTCATTCGTCGTCGGAGCAATTAGAGAAGCAATTCTCCCGCATCCTTGACGAAGCAGGACGCCCCGAAGCAATTGACGACGGCATAGAGACGTGTCCTTCTCGGCGAATCACTGGCATCGTCAAGGCCTACAAGAAACGGATTCATGGGCCAATCGTGACCGGGCGAATCGGATTGGAGACCCTCCGTGACCGTTGCGATCATTTCGCAACTTGGCTTCGGCGTCTTGAGAGCATTGGAAGCTGAGCATGGGCGGCAAGGTCTGGGGCCGCGTCGAGGTGCAGCCCGACACCGGGGAGACCTTGCGCGCCAGCAGCCATTTGAAGATCGACGTCGACGTGCGCGCCGACGTAGGGCTGATTCGCGTCACCGGCACGATGGACGTCGAATACAAGCCCGCCGCGATTTCGCCCAGCGAGAAAAAATCCGAAAAGCCGCCTGTCTTGGCGGCCGACGACAAGCGAATCGTCTGGGAGTACAAGGACCAGCATCGCGACAAGAACACCGGCGTCTTCAATCGCAACCCCGACGCCACGTGAGCGAAAAAGGGGACATTCTACTTTTTCGGGAGCGCAAGCATCTCCTCTCTCGGCCTCGCGAAAAAGTAGAATGTCCCCTTTTTATCGGCCGCCGCCCAACGCAAAGCCGCCGTTTCGCGGAGCGAAACGCGACAATGGCGCCGGTCAAACTCCCTCCGCAAGCCGCTCGTCGCGTAGGGTGGACGCCAACGGACGCGTTTCCTTTCTCGCCGCCCGCCGCGGCCCCGCCTCGCTTCGAAGGAGCTTGTCATGCCGACCAACAACGCCGCCAAGCGCAACGGCGCCGCGAAATCTCACGCCTCGAAAAACGGCGCCGCCAAAGAGCCGCGGGCGCCGTGGACCTATGCCGAGCGGTCCCAGGAGCCCGACTTCCATGCGCCGGAAGTGGCCCTCAAGACGATGGACCAAGTCGACGAGAAGCTGTTCGTCTGGGAAGGACGCGCTCACGCGCCGCGCGGCAGCGTGACGGTCATCGCCGGCGAACACGGCGCCGGCAAGAGCCTGTTGGCGATCGACTGGGCCGCTTGCATCTCCGCCGGCTACCCGGCCTACCGACGCTCGGCCGGCGAGGACGCCCGCTGGGCCGCCGCCCAACGCAAAGCGGCCGCCGCTGGCTCTTCCGGCGCGCCCGGCGCCGGCGCCCAGCCCTCGGTCATTCATCCTTCCGACGTGGTCATCGCGCATGCGGGCGATATGCCGCGCGCCGTGCTGCGGCGGCGGATCGACGCGGCCGGCGGGGCACCCGAGCGGATCGCTTCGCTGACCTTGAACTCGCCCGCCAAGGAGGTGAAGTTCACCTTCGAGATGCTCCGCCGCCGCGTCTTCGCCTTGACGTGCGCCATCGGCGGCACGTCCGACGTGCGGCTGCTGGTGATCGACAACCTCGAAGCGTTCGCCGGCAACATCCACGAGCCGCCGAGCCCGGCCCTGCTCGGCTTTCTGCTGGCGAACCTCGCCGAGCTGGCCGAGTTGGCGAACATCGCCATCGTGGCGCTCGTGTCGCTGCCGCGTGCGGGCGGGCAGGCCGCCGCCCGCAAGCTCGACGCGTTGTGCAACGCGGCGCCGGTCGTGTACCTGGCGGCCGACGACCCCGACCGCGCCGGCCGCAAGCTGCTGGCGACGGTGAAGAACAATCTCGCCGTCCCCGCTCCGACCCGGCCGTTCGAGATCGTCGACGGCGCCGTGGTCTGGAGCCGCGAGACGCTCGACGTTTCGGCCGACGAGTTCATCGCTCCGCTCTCGCGGCGGCTCGAAGCCCGGCACGAGCGCGAGTCGGCGGCGCGTTGGCTGCTGGCCGCGCTGGCCGACGGCCCGGTTGCGTCGCGCGAGTTGTTTCGCCAGGCTCGCGACTGCGGCATTTCGACCCGCACCTTGCGCCGCGCCGCGCAATCGCTCGGCCTTTCGCCGCGCAAGACGAGCTTCGACGGCCCCTGGCAATGGCAGTTGGGCGAATTCACGTCGCCAACTACAGGCGAGCCGGAGGCGTCAGCCTCCGTGTTGAATCGCGCAACGGCGGCGCCGAAGAACACGGAGGC